>CAYTGY010000403.1:0-3273 GCA_964437265.1 uncultured Spirochaetaceae bacterium
CATCGCGCTGCCGCTGACCCAACCCACCATGGCGGCGTTGCTGATTTACGTATTCAATTCTCAGTGGAAAGAACTGCTATGGCCGATGCTCATCCTGCACAAGACCAGCATGCAGCCACTAACGGTTCGGACACAGTAGATGATGATGTTGATCTACAAGTTTGATTACGCTTCGGTGATGGCAGTTAGCACCATCGCCGCTATCGTGGCGCTACTCGTGTTTTTTGTGTTTCAGCGTGAGTTTGTTGAGGGGCTATCTGGAGGTGTGAAAAGCTGACGCTCCGTATGACACCGTTCGAGCAGTATCCGACTGACTCCCAAATAGACACATGGGTGGCAGGACCGTCGGCGAGGTGGCGGCGGAGTTCGGGGTCTCCATAAAAATCAACCCTGGTGGTGCTGTCGAGCAAGGCGTTCTATGGCTATCGGAAGGTCGCCCTGGAGCTGTTGAAGCGGAATCCACATCTGAGCCAGAAGCGGGTGCGCCGAATTCATCCATTCATCCCATCAGCGTATCCAGAAAACTGAGAAATTCTCGGACGTCCGTCAGAAGGACCGGATGGACCCGATCGCATCTGGTCACCAACGCATCCAGCCGTTCCCAGTCATATGCCGTCCCAAAGTAGTACCGCCGAAAGTGGCGAAAGCGCATGATTTCGACCAGGTCGTCCTTCACCGGTTGGGAAATCACCCGTGGTCGAACCGGCTCGATCTCCAGAGTCATGCGTTCCAGCAGATCCTTGTGCCATCGCCTGTCATCGAGATTGTTTTCGAAGAACTGCGAAATTCTCACGAATACCGTTTCGGCACAGGTGTAGTAGTTTTCCAGTAAACCGGCGATCAGTACCGCCGCCCGGGGAGTCCTTCCGAGGCGGGGGATATCTTCAGAAATCGCGGCGGCGATCTCCTGTTTGGATTCTTCCAGAAGGTCAAGGTGTTTTGTTATGTGAGCGCGAAGCGTGGCAATCGCCGCCGGGTCAGTGGCGCTCATAGACTACTTTCCCTTCACGCAGAATCGTTTCGGCGTGTCGCGGGTCGATCCGATCGAGCTCCACAATATCCACTGGGAATTCGGTCAGCGCTGAGGCGTCGTCGGCAGCCCGCAGGCCATCGAGCGGGTCGTTCAATCCCTCCATTGCGATATCGATATCCGACCACTCTCGAACCCCGCCGGGCCGGAGCAACGATCCCCACTGCACGATACGCAGGGGACGGTACTTCTTTACGAGCATGGCGATGATCTTGTCGGCGTCGTTACGTGCTTGTTCTTGTAGGTTGTTCAGGCGTCGAGTCCGCTCCTGATCCCGGCGAGCAAGGTGTTCCCTGGCAGCGGCAGTATCGAAAGCCACGCGGTCAATATATCACATGGGGATCACGGTGTGTCGAAGGCACTCGATCGGTTTGGGGGTGCGTCGTGAACCGGCTCATGATGCGTGGTGTGATCGTGGTGTCGGTGATGGCAAATCGGACCGTTGCGGTTCCGTTGTGCACGCCTTGCATCGACTTTGGACACAATAGCTACGCCGGTCCTTCCCAGCCGGGCGAGCTGCACGGCCGGCGGCATTTGGGCTATACTGTAGACCGATGAGCGAGATCGTCCACGGCACCAGTCCAACCAAGCGACCGGATCGGTACACGTACCGCGAGTACCGCAGTTGGCCTGACGACGAGCGCTGGGAGCTTATTCATGGCGCCGCGTTCGACATGAGCCCGGCGCCGCGCCGGCGGCATCAGGCGCTGCTGCTGCAGATCTCCGCGCAGCTCGAAGCCTTCTTTTCCGGCAAGCCGTGCCGGCCACACATTGCGCCGGTGGATGTCGTGCTTTCCAACGACGAGTCTCTTGATGATGCCCGGACGGTGGTGCAACCGGATGTGTTCGTGGTGTGCGATCCGGCAAAGCTCTTGGATGAGGGCGTGCTCGGCGCGCCGGACTTTGTCATCGAAGTACTGTCTCCAAACACCGCAATGAAGGACCAATCTGAGAAGCGTCTGCTCTACGAAACCCACGGTGTGAGCGAGTACTGGATCATCAATCCGGATACGTTTGAAGTCTTCATCTATACGCTCAAGTCTCACCAAACCTACGGGCTGCCGGCGGTCGCCGACCTGCGCGACGGTCCGGCGGTGAGCCGTTTCCCCGGTCTTTCGCTCACGGTGCGGCCCGACGATCTGTAGAAGCAGGTGGCGTACCGCGCGTCCGCCTGCTACTCGTCGTCACGCTCCTGCCTGTGCATCCATGCGTCGATCTGCGTCCGAAACGTTCCGTAGGCTTCGTGCTCGGCATCGAGAAACGCGCGGATTCGACTGAATCGCATGTCCAGATACTCGTGCGCGAGGATATTTCGCAGCCGGGCAAAGCCGGCCAGCGACTGGGCGGTCTTTGGGTCGAACTCTTCAACGTCACCAAGCTTCTCAATCGTCTCCCGGTATGTCTGGGGCAGTCGAGTTCGTTCAGATGCCAGGATGATCTTCGCAATGTCGATCGTTGCATTGACGATGTTCTCTATCCACCGTTCCACGTTGCGTCTTTGTGTCCGATCACTGCGATACTGTTCTCGAGACAACTCGGTGAACTGTGCTGCGTCCTCGAGCTCATCATCCAGAAAATCAACGACTCTCGCCAGCCGCGCGCGATCGACCTCGCTCAGTGACCGCGACCGGCTCTTGATTGCCAGGAAATCCTGAGCGAACTCGCGGAAGTCCTCCGCTTCCTGTGTGACCTCGAGGAAGAATCGTCGGTAGAGATCCTCATCACGCACCATGATGGGCTCGCCGTCGTAGAACACAGACGCCGCCAGTGTTGCCGGTGCGCGGTTTAGTACTACAAGATCGACCTCCTGGTGGAGGCGGTCCTCGATATCGTTCCACACCTCATCCTCGGCAGGAAAGACGCGGTCGGTCTCGATGTCGAGTTGCCGACCGACGTTGGCTGGTTTGGGGCCGCCGGCGCCTTCACCAGAAGGATCGAAATACACGGCAATATCCACGTCCGATTCGCAGGTCGCCGCGCCCGTGGCCTGGGAACCAAAGACGAACGTCATAACGATATCGTTTCGTGACTCGAAGTAGGGTCTTAGATCCTGTGCGATAGAAGTACCGTCGTTGGCGTCCACGTCTTTGAGCGTAGCGCGCCGTGAGCCGCGGGGCAAGGGGGCGCCGGGAGATGCAGTAGGGGTGTCCAAAAGGTGGCGATTGGTGGTTGCACTGGTTCTTGCCGGAGCGGTTTCTTGCGGTCACGGATGCCTGGACCTCAGACGGCACGTACTACAATCC
>CAYTGY010000404.1:0-3265 GCA_964437265.1 uncultured Spirochaetaceae bacterium
GGGCGCTCTATTCGGTGCTGGCAGATGCACAGCCGGTCCTGCGGCAACGGAACGTGGACCACCTGACGGTGGGTAGGCCGGTCTACATCCTGGTGGACGGAGAGGAACCAAAAAACAGCCTCGCCTTCCGTGACTTCGGGTCCAATACGCGCTATCAGGTGGATCTCCTACAGAGCAGCCGGGGCGAGGGAACGGAGATCACCTCCAGCTTTCACATTGTGATGACCACAACGCGCGGCGACGGCTCCTCCCAGACCGTCACGATTGGGAGACCCAACTATTTCCGTGAGGGCGTGGCGTCCTACCGGATTATCCAGATTCTTGTTGCGCCAAATGATCGTTCGGTGGTGGTAGTGATGGAGAAACGCCTGGCTACCGGGAACGGCTTTGACGTGCGCTACATGGTGGAGACCACGGCCCTGAACTAACCTCGCCCGCGGACGGACGGACACGTTGACACCGTGCGGACGCGCCCCTAAGATGGTGCGACACTCACCCGCGGGAAGGTTTCATGGCAGAACGAATCACACCTCGAGAAAAGAGCTACGCAGATTGGTATGTGGATATTGTGGTCCAGGCTCAGCTGGCGGACTATAGCCCGGTCAAGGGCACTATGGTCATCCGGCCGCGCGGCTACGCCATCTGGGAACGGATGCAACGCGCGCTGGACAACATGTTCAAAGAAACCGGCCACCAAAACGCCTACTTCCCGCTGCTCATCCCGGAGAGCTTCCTCCGCAAGGAGGCGGAGCACGTGGAGGGCTTTGCCCCTGAGCTTGCGGTGGTGACCCACGGCGGCGGAGAGGAGCTTGAAGAGCCGCTGGTCATCCGTCCCACCTCAGAAACCATCATCTGGAGCATGTACAAGAAGTGGATCCAGAGCTATCGCGATCTTCCTCTGCTGATCAACCAGTGGGCAAACGTGGTGCGGTGGGAGAAGCGAACCCGGCTCTTCCTGCGCACCACCGAGTTCCTCTGGCAGGAGGGACACACCGCACACGCCACGCAGGAGGAGGCACAGGAGGAGACGCTGCGAATGCTTGATGTGTACCGCCGCTTCGCTGAGGAGTACATGGCGGTTCCGGTGCTCACGGGGCGCAAATCTGAGAGCGAAAAATTCGCCGGCGCGGTAGCGACCTACGCCATTGAGGCGCTCATGCAGGACAAGAAGGCGCTGCAGGCAGGGACCTCACACTTCCTGGGCCAAAACTTTGCGAAGGCGTTCGACGTGACCTTCCAGAACCAGGCCGGCAACCTGGAACACGTGTGGGCCACCAGTTGGGGGGTCTCTACCCGCCTCATCGGCGCCCTGATCATGGCTCACTCGGATGACCGGGGCCTGGTGCTCCCGCCCAAGCTCGCGCCAACGCAGGTGGCTATTGTGCCCATATTCAAGACCGCCAACCGCCCACGGGTGGTGGAGTACGCGGAGCGGCTCCGGGATGCTCTGCCGCCTGCGATCCGCACGGTGCTGGACGCCGATGACAACAACTCCCCCGGCTGGAAGTTCTCTGAGTATGAGATGCGCGGCGTGCCCGTCCGCGTTGAAGCCGGACCGCGAGACATGGAATCCGGCAAGGTGGTCCTGGTTCGCCGCGACACCGGTGAGAAGGAGCCGGTTGCCGTGGCGGAGGCGCCGGCGCGAATCGCCGCGCTGCTTGAGGAGATCCAGCGCAATCTGTTTGAGCGGGCCAAAACGTTCCAAGAGGAGAACACGCACCGGTTTGATCAATACGAGGACCTGGTTGCGTTCTTTGAGGCGGGCGGCGGCTTTGCAGTGGCTCCGTGGTCAGGGTCGGAAGCGATTGAGGCCAAGATCAAAGAGGAGACCAAGGCAACCATCCGCGTGTTACCCGTTGACGGCCCGGAACAGGTGGCGGGAACGCCCGGCATTGGGGATGGGGAGCCGGCACGAGAGCTTGCCGTCTTCGCAAAGGCGTACTGAACAACCGGCGGCCGGCATGCACGGTCTTCCGGTGCGGGTGTGCCGGCATTCGCCACGTGTCGCGAAACCGGTTCTCAGCGTGGTATAGTAGTGGGCGTGAGGATATCTTGGGCGTTCACCGTAGCCGCACTGCTCCTGCTCGCCGCCGGCTCTGCGCTGGGCGTTGAGCTTGACTCGCTCCTGATTGGCGGCAGTGAGGTCCTTACGGTCAACCGGTACAACCGGCCCTGGGCGGATGATCTCCTGCGTGCTCTCACCCCTGAAGACGACACTGAGGTACGCATCACCGGCAGTGAGGGTGTCCCACTTGACGTGTGGGTGAGTGGTGGCGCACGCCTCCTGATGGCAGAGCTCCGTGAGGGTCAATTCACGGTGACGTTTGAGCCCACGTTGGGGCTCTCAGTTCGCGAGTATCTGCTCTACCCCTCCGGCCGGGTGGTGCCCACGCAGAGCGAGACAGGATTGGGAGATGAGATGGGAGAGCCGGGCCGTGGTGTACGGCGCGTGCTGACCGCGGCCGTCGGCGTCCCATGGTACATCGGCTACCAGATAGTTCCGCGGTATGGAGTGGCTCTTGGGCTGAGTTTGACCACACTGTGGCGCATCCCGGTTGGCACTCTGACGGGAGACCCGGCCGGCCTGGTTGGCTACTTCTACCGGGAGGCCCGCTTCTTCATGCCGGAGGTGCAGCTGGTCAATCGCATTGAGGTAACGCAAGCGCTTGGCTTTGATGTCCGTACCACCGTGGGGTTTCCAGTCTTCCACCTATGGGACGGAAACCAGCTTCCATTCTGGGATCAGGCGCGTTTTGGCCTAGGTATAGACCTGCGGCTCAAGCTCCCGCTCTCACAGTACCTACCGCCAAAGGATGAGGATTCGGACGCCCAGGTTACGCAAAGTCCAGCGGATCAACCGCCCGACGATGCCGTTCCGAGTGACCAATCAACACCGTGATGAACGAGTTGGTAGCGACGTCAACAACCACCGCCACACCGGTGATGATGGGGAGCACCGGGATCAGGATCAGATAGATCTCCTCCATACCACGCCCAAAGGAACCGGCGAGCGAGCTGAGCCCCACCAGAACCGCGACGCCCGGCGTGGCGCCCAGCAACAAGGATACCCCGGCCCCGGCGGCGACCAGCCACACCACTTGACCAAACGCCACCTCAAGCGCGGTGTAGGAACGCAGCACCATCAAGAATGACGCGGCCACAACCATGGCGCTCCCGGCGCGCGCGAAGAGCACGCCCAGCGGTAGTGTCACCGCCGCAACCGAGCGCGAAACCCCGTGGTTCTCCTTGGTAACGCGGGTGAGCG
>CAYTGY010000405.1:0-3247 GCA_964437265.1 uncultured Spirochaetaceae bacterium
TCGGTGGGCACCATAGAGATTACCGGAGGATCTCCGGCGGGGCTGGTGCTGTACTGGCCGGTCGGCAGCCGCCGGCCGGAGATTGTGGGAAGCGCCGTAAATGCCCGCTTTTTCACGGAAGCGGCCCTGTCTCTTGAGGCACTTGCGGACCTCCTAGGTGCCGCGGAGGCCGCCGTTGAAATTGCCACGGGGCTGCGAGACGGAGGCATGTGGGAGGAGTTTGTGATCAGCGAAGTAACGGTTGGGCAGCTCCTCGGCGAGTGATCCATACGGAGCTCCGGCGTGAGGCGAAGCCGATTCTTTTGCGAGAATTGCCACCATGAGGTGAAACCGAACGCGAAGGTGTGTCCGCATTGCGGACGATTTTTCACCGCGGTTCGGTGCCCGGTCTGCTCGTACGTTGGTCATGCCGGCGAGTTCTCCGCCGGGTGCCCGAATTGTGGTTACTCTGCGGGTTCAAACTCGGGGCGGGGAATTGAGATTGAGAGTTACGATCCCGCCGAGCCCCCGGTCTCCCGGCGCACCGCATCTACGTCTCAGCGGCCTGTGTGGGTGTTCCCGCTTGCGCTGGCAATTCTGGCCGCGGTCTTTGTTGGGCTCGCGATCCTCTACATCAACATGGCCGGCTGACGCGGCGGAGCCGGGTGCACCGGTCAGTTGATCAGCGAGAACCCCCCGCCGCCGCTGAGGTAGAAGTCACCAAAGGAGTCCGCTTCCATAGTCATCAGTGCGGAGAGCACCACGGGTAGCTCCGGGACCGCCCAGTGAAGCTCCGCGCCGCCGGCAAGCGGCGGTGCAAAGGACACGTTGCCGCCGTTCGCCACAAAACGGGGCGCCGCGGAGATTGCGGCGGTAACGTTCCTTCCCATCAGCGCAACGGCGCCACGGAGGTACCCCATTACCGTGAGCTGGTTCGCGGGCAACGCACCCGGACCGTAGAACACCGGAGCCGCGGCGAAACGCACCTCCGGCGTGACCGCTATCGCCAGCGGTCCCACCTCCACAAGGAACGGAGCGGAGAGGTAGCCGCCGGTGTGATCCGTCCGGCTGTCAGGCGCGGCGAAGCTCCCGGTGGCGCTAGGACTCTGTATGGCCCCGCCTGCAAGCACTGCAACAGAGCCGGAGAATGCGCCTGCGCTGAATGACCAGAAACGCCAGGCAAGCGCCGCGCCACCGAAGTAGCGGTTGTCAATGGACGCGGACTGAACCGTTGTCCCTGCCCGCAAGGAGAGCTCCAGGTTGTGCCGGAACCCAATGTGCACGCCGGTCACAATAGGAAAACGTGCGACGGTCTGCCCGTCCACCTGAGCAACCGTTCCGGCAACCAGGGCGCTGAACTGCGCGGTTTCCGGCGGGAAGACCAGCGGATTAGGCGCAAAGAGAAACCCCGGCGCGGAGCTCCAGTTTGAACGCAGCGCCACGCGGAGCGAGGAGTCGATGAGAACTGCATCCGCCAGGCTGTCCGCCATGCCGTCTCTACGTCCCACACCGTGGACGTGGACCTGGTATTCGCCGTCCGGTAGCGGCGTACCATGGGGGCCACGGCCGTCCCAGACGAACCGTTGTTCCGGGTGCGTGAACACGAGCTCACGCTCCTCCACAACCGCTCCGTCAGGCGCAGTGATGACCGCTGTCCCGGTACCGGGGGCCGATACGCTGAAACTAAGCTCCACACGCGAGGTCCACCCCGGATTGCGGGGGTTGAACCGCGCCCGCGACACCCGCAGCCGGGAGAGCTCGAACGGCGCTTCCTCAAGGGCAATCCGGACCTCCGCAAACTGGTTCTCTTGGATCCGAACCGTCTGCCCGTGCCGGCGGTAGCCAAACGCGTACGCGGTCACCGTGTGGGTCCCAATGGGTAGCTCAGCGACATCGCTTCCAATCCGGCTTCCATCAACCCACACATCCGCGCTCGTGGGCTCCACCACCACCCGCATGAAACCGGTTACCTGCTCCAGCTGCAACGCGAGCGAGCTGGAGATGCCGTCCCGAATATCCACCCACTCTTCATACCCGTAGTACCCCGGGCGCTCAACTCGAAGCCGGTACCGTCCCGGCTCAACGTCGTCTACCTCAAGCGGCGTCTCACCAAGGTAGTCTCCGTCAAGGTACACGTCCGCACCGGAGGGTTCGGTTTCTATGGTGAGTAGCGGCGCCTGCTCCTCGTCATCCTTTGGATCCTGGTCCGGCTCATCGGTGGGATCGTCTTCAGAGGCGCTACCCTCTGCTTCCACCACTGAACCAAAGGTGACTCCGGATGTGACCGCGCACGAGCCGAGCAGCGCCGCGGCTGCAAGAAAAACCCCTACGACTGCAATAGCTCTCATTGCCCTGAGTATATCGTATTGGAGCCAATCTCGCCTTCTCTCCGCTTGCGCGAGTGTCGATACTAGACACATGAGACGCACGCTCTCACTGTTGCTGGTCGCGCTTTGCGCGTTCACGACCGTCTGGTCCCAGGAAGACGCGGTGCCGCTTCAAGCCGGGTTCCGCACGCTTGAGCTGGGTATGAGCATGGCCGCCGCCAAGGAGCAGCTGACGCAGGACTCAATCTTCGACTACCGCGGCGAGCCGGACGTCAGCTTCCTACCCATAACCCAGGCGCCGGTCATCCAGACGGCGGGCACCGCATTCCTGGAGCGAGCGGTACTGCAGTTTGACGCGGACCGTCTCTACAGCATTACGTTGGTGCTGGATAAGACGCGGCTGGACTACTATTCGGTGTACACCTCGCTCTCAACAAAGTACGGGCCGCCCAATGAGCTGGATCCGGAGGCCGCCGTATGGAGATCGGATGTGGTCCGTCTGTCGGTGGAGCGGCCCCTTACGGTCAAGTACCTTGACGCGGCGCGGTTTGCGGAGCTGCAGGACCAGTACAGCGCTGAGGAGTCCCTTGAGGCGATCTCTCGTGAACGCTTTCTGGAGCAGCTTTGATGATCCACAGAAGAGCGGCACGGCTGGGAGTAGCCGCACTGGTTGTGCTCTGCGTCATCGCCACCGGGTGCGCGGGGAAGACGGTACGGTACGAGCTTCGCATTGGCTCTCACACGTTTCACGTTGAAGTGGCGGATACCCCGGAATCGCGCCAACAAGGCCTGATGGACCGGAAGACGCTTGCGGCGGATCAGGGAATGCTCTTCGTCTTTGATGCGGAGGAACACCGCTCGTTCTGGATGCAGAACACACCGCTTCCGCTCTCCATTGCCTACATCGGCGCAGACCTGGTGATTGACGAGATCCTTGCCAT
>CAYTGY010000406.1:0-3245 GCA_964437265.1 uncultured Spirochaetaceae bacterium
GTAGCGCGTCTATTTCGTCTTGGGACAAGGACCCATCGCTCATAGCTACTCTCCTTCCTCGGCTACCAGCTCTTCAAAATCCTCGGTCTCAATGTCTTCGAGCTGTTCGATGATCTGGACCGCTAGTCGGTTCCCAACCTGACCGGGCCGGCAAACAAACTTCCGTTTGTTCCCGATATTGAGCGAAATGGGGTCCCCCACGCGCACATGCGGCAGACGTATCACGTCCCCGGAGCGCAAGCCCAAGACCTCGCCCATGGTCAATGTCATACTTCCAATCTCAGCGACAAGCGTTACCGCCACGGTAGCCAGTTTGTCGCGCAGAATGTTTAGGTTCTCAGTGGTCGCTCCGCGCCGAACGGTTGAATACCAGTACTGGGCGCTGAGCTTGCTGATGATGGGCTCAATAGTAAGGTACGGGATGCAAAACTGAATCATCCCCTCAACTTCGCTAACCTTCGTCTCCAGCGTAACTAAAACCACCATCTCAGACGGCGGCACAATCTGCGCGAACTGCGGATTCGTGTCAATCTGGCCAAGCCTGGGGCGAAGATCGATTACCTGACTCCACGCCTCACGCATGCTGCCAAGAACCCGAACAATGATGCCCTCCATGACGGAGGTCTCTATATCGGTAAGCTCTCGCGTAACCTTGCTGCCCTCGCCCTGCCCACCAAAGAGCCGGTCAATTATGCTGAAGGTGATAGCCGGATCAATCTCCAGGATCGCAGACCCCTTGAGCGGGTCCATGTTAATGACGGCAAGGGTGGTAGGGTTGGGAATGGAGCGAATGAACTCCTCGTAGGTGAGCTGGTCAACAGCTGCCACATGCAGCGTAACAAGACTCCGCAACTGTGCGCTCATCTGCGTGGTTGTCAGCCGTGCAAACGTCTCATGCATCATATTGATGGTGCGAAGCTGCTCTTTGGAGAACTTATCCGGGCGTTTGAAGTCGTATATCTTGATCTTCCGCTGATCCGCAGGCGCGGGTGCATCATCCCGCTCCACGTCCCCGGAAGAAATGGCCGTGAGAAGCTGGTCTATCTCGTCTTGGGATAGAACCTCGGTCATTGTATAGTTCCCCTCCAGTAAAATACTCTCATACAATCAAGGAAAAAGCAACAGCTAGAACTGCGGGAACTCATACTGCAGAAAGACAATCTCCCGGACCGCCCCGTTGCGCAACTGCCGATTCACCGACTCCAGTAGCTCCGCCTTGACGCGTTCCTCATTTTCCGGACCAACCAGCTCATCTCTTGTGTGCGACCTGAAGTACCGGTTGAACACATCAGTCAGCTCAATCTGCCGGCTGATCAACTCCGTGGTTAGCTGCGTGTTCGCCCCGTTGTACCCCAGTGCGGGCTCCACCAGGTAGGTGGTGTTCACCTCATCGGCCGTGGATCCGCGAAGCTGCGGTATCTGCCGAAACCACTCCAGCGGCTCCGGCACGCCCTGGTACTCTTGCGTCACGGGCACCCGCGTGACCCCCTCGTTTCCCCCGTCCAGGAAACCCACGGTCACCACGACCACCGTGACAATAAATATGATGGCGCCAACAATAATCCCCACCCATTTGAGGATCTGGATAACCGCGCCGGAGAGGAATCCTACCTTTTTCTGACCGCTCTGCGCTTCCTCAGCACCAACAACATCTTCGTCGGCGCCAAACATATCCTCATCGGCCATGATTGCTCCTTCGCCTCACGCCTACAGCGTACCCTCGGTCTAGATGATTACATCAACTCTGCGGTTATACGCACGGCCCTCCGGCGTGTCATTTGAGTACAATGGTGCGAACTCCGCCCTGCTCATCAGCTGGAACCTGCTCTCCTCCACTCCGTAGTCAGTCAGGTACCGTAGCACAGAGCTCGCGCGGGCGGCTGCAAGGTCCCAATTGGACGCGAACTCACCACCGGCCCCCGTCGGGATACTGTCCGTGTGACCTTCTATCCGGAACATCCGATTCGCAACCTGTTCCGAGGTCAGAAGGTTGCTGAGCTTCTGCATTGTCTCTCTGCTCGCCTCTATGTCCAACTCCGCCGATCCACTCTCAAAATAGGCATCTCCCGCTAGACTGATGACCAGCCCGCGCTCATCAACGGTCACCTGGACACGATTGTTCCGTATCTCAGGCTGAAAGATGCTCACCGCCTCTCGCCGCGCCTCACTCAAGGCCCGGCCCTGTTGCATTGACGGAAGCGTCATCACCGTGTTTCCCAGTTCCGCCAGCTGCCCCGCTTCAAGCGTGTTCCCGCCCTCGTAATTGCCAAGGCCCGGGAACGCGGCAAGGATCATGCGAAGCTCGTACCCGTCAATCGTCGCCGTGGTGAACAGCAGCACGAAGAACGTGAGCAGCAGCGTGACCATGTCTCCGTAGGTGAGCAACCAATCCGCGGCTCCCTCCGGCGGACACTTCTTCTTTCTCCGTCCTTCACCCGCCATCGGCCGCTCCTAGTCCCGTGCGGACTCCTGTCTCAAGACCTCCCGTTGCGACGGAGGCAGGAAACTCACCAGCTTCTCAAGCAGAATCCGCGGGTTGTCTCCGGATTGTATTGAGAGGATCCCCTCAATGATGATCTCCCGGACGCGGGTCTCATCCTTGTCGCGGTCCTCCAGCTTCACCTTTATGGGAATCAGAATCAGGTTCGCAATGATAGCACCGTAGAAGGTTGTGATAAGCGCGATCGCCATACCCGCTCCGATAGTGCTTGTGTCACCGCCCAGGTTCACGAGCATGGCAATCAAACCGATCAACGTACCGATCATCCCGAACGCCGGAGCGATCTTGCCCCAGTTGTCAAAGATACTGATCCCACTCTCATGACGCGACTGGATCTCATTCAGATCGTGATACAGAATTCCTTTTATGATGTCCGGGTCCGTTCCGTCCACCACCAACTGTATCCCCTTTCGCATGAACTCGTCTTCAACTTCGTCCAGGTTGTCCTCAAGCGCCAGCAGACCTTCCCGACGGGCACGCTCGCTGAACGCAACCAGGTCGCTGATGATCTTCTCCTCTTGCCAGTCCGGCGTCTGCAACACGTGCTTCAGGTAGCGCATGATTCCAAGCATCCGCGAGAGAGGATTCGCAACCAGCATTGACGCGAACGAGCCGCCAATGACGACAATAGCGGAGCTCACGCTGACGTACGGGGCAAGCCCGGTGCCGCCAATGATGATAGTAACGATGTTAAGCGCGATGCCGGCCGCAATACCGATGATCGTTCCTAAGTCCACAAGCGCTA
>CAYTGY010000407.1:0-3236 GCA_964437265.1 uncultured Spirochaetaceae bacterium
CCCAAAGCGGCGCCGTGTACGGTGGCTGTGCCGGCCTTATTGGGCGATCCCGCTACAATCACCGTTTCCAGGACAATCAGGCTTGGCTTCTCTGTTGCGGACTTCGCCTTCTGAACGGCGGCACGGATACCGTCAAGGTCATACCCACCGACCTGTTGAACATCCCACCCGTAAGCGCGGTAGCGTGCCGCCACATCCTCCGTGAAGGTGATGTCCGTAGACCCGTCAATCGAGATCCCATTGTCGTCGTAGAAGACGATGAGCTTGCCCAGCTTGAGGTGTCCGGCGAGCGAGCTCGCCTCTGAGGTGATCCCCTCCATCATGCAGCCGTCACCGGCCAGCGCGTACGTGAAGTGGTCCACAATCTTGTGCTGGTCCGTATTGAAGGTTCCGGCGGCCATTCGTTCGGCGATCGCCATACCAACCGCATTCGCCACTCCCTGCCCAAGCGGCCCGGTGGTGGTCTCTACCCCAATCGTGTGACCGTATTCCGGGTGGCCGGGGGTCTTGGAGCCAACCTGGCGGAAGCCCTTGAGCTCCTCCAGCGGAAGGTCGAAGCCGGAAAGGTGCAACAGCGAGTAGAGGAACATGGAGCCGTGGCCGGCGGAGAGCACAAAACGGTCTCTATTGGGCCACGCTGGGTCCGCCGGATCGTATGCCATGATCTCCCCGTACAGCAGGGCGCCAAGCTCCGCGCACCCCATAGGCAGACCGGGGTGCCCGGAATTGGCCTTCTGAACCGCGTCCATGGAAAGGGACCGTACCGACAGCGCCACTGCGCCAACTGTTGCGTTATCCATATCATCCTCCGGAAGTGGTGTGCTTGGTGATCGGGCCCGATCATACCACGCTTGCCGAGGGACCGGAAGGCGGTGCACAATGGCGCGCAGCCTGAGCGGGCGACGGGAGGAGCGGAGATGAAGATTGCGGTACTGGCCGGGGACGGCATTGGCCCTGAGGTCATGGCGGAGGCGCGGAAGGTCCTGGACGCGGCGGCCTCACGGTTCAATTTGCAGTTCGACTATGAGGAAGCGCCGGTTGGCGGTGCCGCAATAGACGCGCACGGGAGCGCACTCCCGGAATCCACCGTGGACGTGTGCTCGCGGAGTGATGCGGTGCTCTTTGGGTCGGTCGGCGGACCACGGTGGGAGCACCTCGCGCCGGCCCAGCAGCCGGAGCGCGCCGCGCTGTTGCCGCTGCGAAGGCGATTCTCCCTGTTTGCAAACCTGCGTCCGGCAATCGTATTCCCGGAGCTCGCCTCCGTGTCGCCGCTGCGCGCGGAGATCGTTGGTGAGGGTGTTGATCTTCTGGTGGTGCGCGAGCTCACCGGGGGCATCTACTTTGGCCAACCCAAGGAGTCCGGCGACGACCGGGCGCTGGACACCATGGTCTACACCAAGCCGGAGATTGAGCGCATTGCGCGACTGGCCTTCGAGACCGCCCGGGAGCGGCGCGGCACGCTGTGCTCAATTGACAAAGCGAATGTCTTGAGCTCCATGGTGCTATGGCGCCGGACGGTCAGCGCACTCGGAGCCGAGTATCCTGACGTTGAGCTTTCCCACATGTACGTGGACAACGCCGCCATGCAACTGGTGCGCAACCCAGCGCAATTCGACGTGCTGCTCTGCGGGAACATGTTTGGAGACATCCTCTCAGACGAGGCCTCAATGCTGGCCGGATCACTGGGAATGCTGCCAAGTGCCTCACTCGCTCAAGCCCGAGTGGGGACGGCGGAGGAGCCGGCGTTTGGCCTGTATGAGCCGGCAGGGGGCTCAGCGCCGGACATTGCGGGAAAACGGATTGCGAACCCGGTGGCGCAGATCCTCTCCGCTGCGCTCATGTTGAAGTACAGCTTTGGCCTGTCCGCCGCGCATGATGCAATCACGCACGCGGTTGGCACGGCGTTGCGAGCCGGACTGCGAACCGCGGATATTCTTGGGCGTGCCGAACGCTCGGGAGCGGTGGACACCTCCGTGATGGGAGACGCCATTGCGCGCGCCGTCATAGACGGTGCGTAAGGACCGCGGCTACTCGCGGCGTGCGAGCTCGGCGGCAATCTCCGGAAGCCCAATCTGCTCCTGCTCCAGAAGCACAAGCATGTGGTAGAGCAGGTCCGCCGTCTCGTGGACCAGCTCATCGTGCCCTGCAGCCAGCAACAGCTCCACCGCTTCTTCTCCGGCCTTCTTGCGAATCTTGGCCGCTCCGCTTGCGAACAGGTGGGTGGTGTATGAACCCTCGGGCATCGCCACTCTACGGTCCGCGATCACTGCCGCCAGCCGCGTCAGCACCGCGCCAAGGTGGGCCGGGGATGAAGCATCCGCAGCTGTAACTGCAGCCGGGCCTGAGGGGCCGGTGGCCGCTGATGCTGCCGGCGCGCCGCTGCCGGCGTTCCGGTGCTCCTCCCCGTCGGAGGGTCGTGCCGGTGCCCGACGTTCGTTGGAACGCTCCGTCGTGGGGCCCAATTCCGCCTGGTACCACCTGCCACGATCGGTTATGCGCGTAATACGGCGGCCGTCCGGGAGCAGACGGTCTGTCTCCGGGTGAAGCACCCAGAGGGTTCCATGCTCAAGGCTCTTGGTGAATCCCTTCGCGTCCTGGAAGAGGACGTCAACCACACTGCCGGTGCGATCCACCACAATCAGAGGTCGCCGGTTTGGGCCGGCCGGAATAGTCATATCATCTACCACTCGGTTGTAACGGCGGCTGCAGTAGTGGTGAAGAGATCAGTGAGCGCAAGCGTCTCTTCATAGATCGCGCGGCCCACCACTACTCCCACCACGTTCTTGCGGCTCTCAGCGCGCACGCGTTCAAGGTCTTGGGCGTTGCTGATCCCCCCGGAAAGGATGACCGGAATACCGGCGGCCTCCGCTACCGCATTGGTTCGCTCTATGTCAGGTCCTTCCATGGTCCCGTCACGCCGTATGCTGGTGTAGATGATTCCCGAAACCTTTGCTTCTCGAGCGCGCTTGGCCAGCTCAAGATCCGTGTGCGTGGTCTCTCGCTCCCAGCCGGAGATCCGAACCATGCCGTCGTACGCATCTATGCCCACCAGAAACACGTCACCGTAGTGCGCAACCCAGCCGGCGACGGCGTCCGGTCTGCGAGCAAACGCGGTGCCAATGACCAGCCGATCAATCCCCAAGTCCAGCAGCTCTTCTACGTCGTCATCACGCCGGATTACGCCCCCCAGCTCGATCACCGAGTCGACTGCCCGGCGGATCTTGCGGATCTTCTTC
>CAYTGY010000408.1:0-3223 GCA_964437265.1 uncultured Spirochaetaceae bacterium
CGCGTAGATGCTACCTCTGGTGAGCCCACTGAAGAAGAGATTGACGAACAGGTCGACGTTCATTGCGTTCCTGCTTGTGGTTCAGACTGAATGCGCCGGGAAACCCCGGCGCATTCAGCGTACCATGGTACTGATGATGTGTCAGTCACCGAATGATTATTCGGTGATCTGCACGTACTGAAGATCCTGAACCTGGTAGACGGAGAATCCAACACCAATCGGCTCACCATCGGTGGTGAAGCTGATGCTTCCAAGCGGTGTGGCCACGTACGTGGTGGTCAGCGCCTCGATGATAGCATCGTAGTCGGTGGAGCCGGCTACCTCGATTGCATTGACGAGCGCCTGCGTTGCGGCGTATGCGTTCAGGAAGAACGCGCCGTACTCGGTACCGAACTCCGCGATGTGCTCTTCGGCCGCCTGGATCGCCAGCGGATTGCTGGTGGTGTCCGTGGGGGCGGTGGCGTATACGCCCTCAGCCGCCTCGCCCGCTACGTCGATGAACGTGGCGTCTTTCACCCCGTCGCCGGAGATGAACGGGACAGCCAGGCCGCGGTCACGGCCCTGCTGGACCAGCTTTGATGCCTCCGGGTGATATCCTCCCCAGAACACCGCATCCACATCCGCTGCCGCGACGCGGTTGATAATCGCCGAGTAGTCCACCGCACCCGCGGTGATCCCTTCGAAGATGGCCACCTCAACGCCGGCTTCTTCCAGATACTCCTTCGCATAGGTCGCCAGACCCTTGCCGTAGTCCTCTTTGTCATGGAGCACCGCAACTCGCTGTACCCCGAGCTCGTTGATGGCGAACTCCACCTGCGTCCGCGCCTGGATGGCGTCAGTGGCGATGGTGCGGAAGAAGTTGGGAAACTCTGCCAAGTCCGGGTTGGTTGCGGACGGCGAGATGGCGACAATGCCCGACTCCTCGTAGATTGGGAGCGCAGTCGCCGTTGCGCCGGAGCAGATGTGCCCTACTACGGCTACCACGCCGTCGGACACCACCTTGGTTGCGGTGTTTGCTGCAATGTCTGCGGCGCACTGGTCGTCCTCTACCACCAGCTCAACCGGTCTGCCCAGCAGTCCCCCGGCCTCGTTTACCGAGGCAACCACCAGCTGTGCTGCATTGACGGTCGGTAGGCCGTAGGATGCCAGATCACCGCTGTGGGCGCCTGCTACGCCAATCTTGATGGGTCCCGCGGCCCCCTCGTCTTCGGAGCCGCCGCCGGCGAATACCAGCGCAGCGCTCGCGATCAAGAGAACCAGCACTGCCGGTATACGATGTTTGGTCATACGCAATCCTCCTTTGCGCGTAGGTTATAGATTGCCCCGATAATTGCAGAAAAGACCGATCTTTTGCAATAGAAGTCTGCATAAATATACGACAAGGGCGCGGAGGCTCAGAAGAGAAGTCTGGTGAAGCTGATACGGCTGTCCTGGCCGGTGTTGCTGAAGAGCTCTTCAATGACCATGACCGCCGCCCCCTCGGCGAGCTCCAGCTGCTCAGGTGCACGTACCACTACTCTGGTTGCCAACGGATCCGCCATCTCTTCCAGTACGGGTGCAGCGAGTGCCGGGTCCGCGCAGATGTCACCGGCCAGCACGATTCGTGGTGGATCCAGGACGGAGGCGATGACCAGCAGGTTGCGCACCAGTTCGGTTGTCGCCGCGCGCACCGCCGCGTTGCATCCTGACCATGCACGCGTCTGCTCCAGCGCAAGACCCAACTGGTCCGGCGTCCCCGGTTGCCACCGGTACCCGCGCAGCTCGCCGGCAGCCCCGGTTGCACCTTCCAGAATCTGTCCGCCGTTCACCACGGTCACGCCTACGCCCATCCCGCTGGGACGGAATGCATCCCCATCGCGGTGCAGTTTCGTATACGCGTACAAACCGTCTGGTTCGCTTCCGGCGCGACTCATCGCTCGTCGCGTGTAGCATAGTGCGTCGTTTCCAAAGAGGACCGGGACCTCGCCGGCGTTCCACACTTCGTCCAGATCAACATCCGCCAGGCGGAGCTCGAAGGACTCAATGATACGCCGTCTGTCCGGGTCAAGGAGCCCAGGCAAGGTTACGCCGTAGCCGACTACCGTGCGCTCATTGGCTCCCGCCAAGGCCGCTGTCACCGAGCTGCGCGCATCTTCTAGGAGCGCTCCCAACCACGCCGTGCGGGCGCTCTGGGAGGATGCCGGCATGCTTGGTCCAAGGGCGCCGGTGCTCACTGCGGTCCCATCCAGATTCGCGATGACCCAGCGAAGGCCGGAAGGACCTATGTCGCAGCCGACTACCGCGTGCGTGGCGCTGCCGATCCCCAGCAGCTCCGCCCGGCGACCGCCGCGGGCTGACGAGGGAGCACGGCACCGCAGCTCCATCACACCGGCGTCAATGAGTGTTGCGCTGATATGGGTGAGCGTGGAGCGGTCCAGCCCCGTGGCGGCGGCCAGGCTACTCCGGCTCGCCTGGCCCAGATGACGCAGTGCCTGCATCACCGTGAGGATGTTTTGCTCGCGAATGCTCTTGGGGTTTAGCCCGTTCATCTATCGGTTTTCTGCCCGTCGCTTGAGCTCACGTGAGTGCTGGAAGAACTCTTCCGTGCTCATGGTGCAGACGAACACGAACCCTCGGGTGGCGCGAATGAGGGCGCTCGGGTGCTCGTAGAAGTACTCGCGCCCAAGGCAGGTGGCGAGCATCTCATACTGGCCGACCTGGATCTTCTGTGACAACTCTGAAAAGGGTCCCTGGTGTTCATAGCTTGGAAAGCTCGCCTCACGCTGTGAGATATAGGTGTTCATGAACGAGTAGTGCTGGAGCGTGAGCATATTGAGCGACACCGGAACAAAGTGCGTGGCCTCAGCTGGGTGGAAGCGGTACCAGACATTGCGGTATCCAAGCACCGCAATGTCGCCACGGCCGGACTCCTCCTGGTATTGTCGCAGCGCTTCAGCAATCGCCTGCATCACCTTGTAGTGCGTGTCCGGCCCGCTGCCCTCCGGGTCGAATGCAACCGTGACGTAGTCCGGTTCCACGCGTCGCAGGAGCTCCAGTACCGGCGCCACGTCGCGCCCTACCTGCGGTTCCGGGGTGAAGATATCACCCGTGTAGAACCCGAGCCGGAGATCCTCCACTGAGCGGGAGTCCCACCCAAAGTATCCCCACAGGCATGCGCTCTCCCATTCACGGACCATTCCCTTGAGCGTCTGGATGTGCGACAGATCCTTCTTCCAGGGATACT
>CAYTGY010000409.1:0-3217 GCA_964437265.1 uncultured Spirochaetaceae bacterium
GCGGGAGCCACACCGTGTCGTCATCCCGGTAGATCAGATCCCCGCTCCGCAAGAAGGTGGCTCGTGCATCCGCCGGGGTGATACTCAGCCGGAACGCCAGGAATATGTGACCGGGGATAGTCACAAATGCAGTATCCACGCCCACCGCCTGAAGCAGTGATGCGTAGAGAATCGATAGGTCGTCGCAGTCGCCCGCCTTGAACTGCAACGTCTGCCGCGGGAATTGGAGCAGATCGACGGCGTTCGCGTTGGCGGACAACTCCTCATACGGAGTCGTTGGGTCAATGACGTAGCTCACGCCGTGCGCACCCACCGCCGCATGCATGGCAAGCCCCAGCTGGAACTCACGCGGGATCGCGGCAACGGAGCTGTCGCTGATCACCGCGGCCACGTTGCGGCTAAAGCGCATCACGTCTTCATCCTGCGCGGTAACAAAGACCGCCGCCTTGCGGTCGTCATCCCAGGTAATGGCGTTCCGGTTGCGGAACTCCACGGTAAGGACCTCTTCGCCCTGATAGATCTGGTTGTCTTGCGCAAAGGTGTAGGAGACGGTGGCCGCGACGGTAGATCCCTCGGTGAGATTGAGAACGTCCTCGGTGAAAAGCGCGAACAGATCCACCGATGCCGATTCCCCCTCGGCGACCTCCGCGATCTCCCCGGAGACGCGGGCCGCGCTCATGAACTCCGGCACTACGAACTGCACCTTCAGGTTCTCCACGGGACCGCCGGATTCCTTGGTGAAGGTAACCGTACCCACCGGCGACGAGTTGTAGTACCGGAAGAGCACCGGGAAGACCGCACCCAGCTGCACGTCTGAGATCCGAAGGCCCGACTCGGCCGCATCCTTGGTCTCAGACGTTGCGATTGGCTGCGGCCGCTGCCCGCCCGGCGCCTCCCTCTCAGGCGGAGCCGCCGCCGGAGCGGTGCTCAGCGAACCCAAGCCCACGCTCACTCCCACGCCCAAGCCGCGGTAGAGATCAATGTAGTCCGCGAAGTTGGCCTCCATCATCACCAGCAACCCGGAGCCGAGGGTCATCCCAAACCCGGCGCCGACCGAATAGTACGGATTCATACCGGAGATCTCCGGGGTCACCGTGCCATAGAAGTAGCCGCCTTCGCCAAAGGCCATGAGCCGAAATCGACCCCCTACCGGCAGACTGACCGCCGCCCCGGCGCCACCGGATGCGATCAGCAACTGTGCGCCCTCCACGCCAAACGGAACGTAGTGCACGTCCGCATTCACGGTGGGCTGAAGCAGCCCGAGCGCATTGAAGTGGCCGGCCAGGCCAACCTGACCGCCTGGCTGGAAGAGATCTTCATCGTGGTTGCGGATGGCGACGGTGTTGTCACCCAACGGCACGCCGGCCGCGGGGCACAGCCGCAGGAGGAAGCCGTCACCGTACGCTACACCGGCAACAAGGAGCAAGAGCAGCGCGTACATTACCAGCGAACTCACACGAAACCGAAAACGGGACATGGCAACCTCCCCTGATAGCTATCTAGTTGAGCATAGCTCTAGACAAACTATAGTTCACGGGCGGAGCCGGTGCAAGCGAACGCGACGAACCATTCACAACCGGGCGGATGGAGTAGTGACATTTTTGTTGCCTCCTCGCGAGAACAGGGGTATACTCGCGTTACTAACACGAGTTCCTACACCGAATGAGGAACTCGGGTAACCCGCCCGTGAGGCGGGGGCATTTTTCCAGACCAGGGATAGGAGGTCGAGATGAGGAAACGTTCGTTTGTGGTAATGGCGCTGGTGCTCTTGGTGGCGCCGGGCCTGGTGTTCGCCGGTGCGCGCGGCGAGGCCGAGGGTGAGGGCACGCCGGAGGTGGGCGTCTTCGGCGCATTCAGAGACCAGGAAGCGCTCCGCTTCGAAGAAGCGATGGTGCCGTTTGAGGACCGGTCCGGCGTGGATGTCGTGTATCAGCCCTCGAGTGAGTTCGAGACGCAGATCATTGTACAGGTAGAGGCCGGCAATCCGCCCGACGTCGCCGCACTGCCGCAGCCGGGCTTGATGCGCAACTTCGCGGAACGCGGTGAGCTAGTCCCGCTTCCACCACACGTTGTGGATCGGATTGACGCCAACTACACACCGGCCTGGAAAGAACTGGGCGCCTTCGGTGGCGAAGTGTATGGCGTGTTCCACCGGGTGAACGCAAAGAGCTTCGTGTGGTACAACAAGCCGGCATTTGAGGCAGCCGGGTATTGGATCCCGGCGACCTGGGAGGAGATGATCGAGCTGATGGACCAGATGGTTGCCGACGGCAACGTACCATGGTCCGTGGGAATCGAGAGCGGTGCGGCCACCGGCTGGCCCGCAACCGACTGGATGGAAGACGTGATGCTACGAACGGCCGGACCCGATGTCTACGATCAGTGGGTCAATCACGAGATTCCGTTTGACCATCCGGCAGTTCGCGAGGCGGCGGATTACATGCTCCAGGTCTGGGGAAACCCGGATTACATCCTTGGCGGTCCGGAGTCAATCGCGACTACGAACTTTGGCGACGCCGTGCAACCGCTGTTCACCGACCCGCCGCAGGCGTGGCTCCACCGACAGGGCAATTTCATCATTGGCTTCATGCAGGATCGCGTGCAGGATAACGTGGAAGAGATGGTGGGCGTCTTCGCGCTGCCGGAGATCGACCCGCGGTGGGGAACCCCCGTTCTGGGCGGTGGCGACCAGTTTGTCATGTTCGCAGAGCAACCTGAGGTTGCCGACTTTCTGGAATACCTGACCACGTGGGAATCCGCCCGCAGTTGGGCGCAGGCCGGTGGCGCGCTCTTCCCGCACCAGGACCAGAACTTCAGTGACTACGGCTCCACCATCGAGGCGGACCTGGCTCGCATCTTGGTCAATGCAGAGGTCTTCCGGTTCGACGCCTCTGACCTGATGCCGGCTGAAGTTGGCGCCGGCACGTTCTGGACCGGCATGACCGACGCCGTAACCGGAGTACCAATCGACGAGGTTCTCCAGATGATAGAGGAGAGCTGGCCGGAGTAGAGACGCAACGGTTGTTTTCATGCGCCGGGACCCGCCTTCGGCGGGTCCCGGCCGTTGCACCAAAGGAGGTTGTGTATGAGTGAGCTGCGCGTTGAACCGGCCCAAGGACCGTTCCAGGCAGCCATGACTGCCGTGGGGCGGATTCTGGTGGCGGTCTTTGTTCCGGCAGTGACGTTCGTGGTGCTATACCTTGGATTCATCTTCCTA
>CAYTGY010000410.1:0-3183 GCA_964437265.1 uncultured Spirochaetaceae bacterium
ATCTGGTCCACTTGGCAAGCAGGTCGTAGTGCCGTACGTCGCGTCCGTTGGGATCTACCTGGAGCAGCCGATAGATCTCCGCACCCGCAAGGGAAACGTCCGGACGCAGATGGATGCGGGCGTCCGCGCCAAAGCCGGCCGCCATACCAAAACTCCACCGCAGTGAGGCATCAAAGCGCGCCTCCGGAACCAGGCGGGGAAGCTGGATCTCCACCCGTGTCTGGTCAAGGAGAACACTCTGGGAGTAGGGATGATACCCGGCCTTGCGAACATCTACCGGCACCGTGTCTCCCTGCTCATACTGAGTATACGGGACCACCAGCTGCCCGCCGGCGATTCGGCCTACCCCGCCGGAGATGATAAAGACGTCACTGCCCTCTTGGGGACCTGAGACCACAATCCGCTCCACCACCCCGGGCGGCGTCTCAACCCGGTAGCGGCCTGAAGCGTAGCGCTCAATGGCCGGAGCAAAGTCCGCAGCCGCATCCTCTACGCTGGTGAAGATCGTTGGACCCGTTTGGGCGCGAGTCAACACACCCCCCAACACCGTGTCCACCTCAGGGTCATAGAGCGCGTACTGGAGTATGATCTGATCACCGTCAAGCAGGTAGAACACCGCCGCCACTACCGCTGCACCCTCCGGATCAACCTCGGCGAGCAGCCGGGCAATCCGAGCCTCCTCCGGAGCCGATGGGCCAGAGGCGCCGCTTGCGGTTGGACGAAGCGGCTCGCCAAGCACGGGTATGGCGAACCGGTCCAGAGTGGCGGTGAGCGTGGAGACGACAATATCCTCTATCAGGGGGTCGCCCTGGTCATCGCCAAGGTAGTCGACGAAGACGGAAGCCGTCTGCTCTTGGGCGCATAGCACACCGGTGACTCCGGCGAGGAGAAATGCGGCCACACACAAGAATCGTCGCATCGCGCTCCCTACTTTGAGGTCATGGTTTCAACGCCGTTCCATTCGGGCGGCGGTGGATCTGCGGCGAATCGCCTGCAGCGCTCAATCATCACCTGACAGAGGTAGTCATCTCCAAGGATGGACCGCGCGTCCTCAAACCCGGCCGTCGCCTGGTCAAACTCGCGGGCGTAGTATCGCTCCATGGCCTGGTTGTGAACCTCCCACCCGCGGAGCGTTTGCTCCGGCAGGTTGCGCGCGGTCGTGTAAATGCGAAGACCGGCTTGACGGCCCTTTACCGCAACGGAGTCCAGCAGCCTGGTGGGCAGCGCGCCATCCAGCCGCTGCTGGACAAGCTCACTAATGATCACCGGCTGCTTGTAGGGCTTGGTGAGCCCCTCCAGACGCGAAGCGACATTGACCATGTCGCCTATAACCGTGTAGTCCATCTTCCGCTCGGTACCGATGTTACCCACCGTCACCTCGCCAAAGTTGATCCCAACGCCAATGTGGAACTCCGGCTGTCCGGCAGCCCGTTGCCCTTCGTTGAACGCGTCGAGCGCCTCAATCATCTCTATCCCCGCCATCACCGACTGCAGAGGATCGTTGTCGTGCTGCACCGGCGCACCGAAGAAGGCCATGATGGCGTCTCCAATGTACTTATCTATGATACCGTCACGATTCATGATGAGATCAACCATCACGGAGAAGTAGCGGTTGAGGGCGGACACCAGAATGTCCGGAGACATGGTCTCTGAGATGGTGGTAAAGCTCCGAATATCTGAGAAGAGCACAGCCAGGTCACGGTTCTCACCCACCAACATCGATTCCGGATTGGCAAAGAACCGGTCAATCAGATCCTGCGGAACGTACTTCTGGAAAATGACCCGGATCTTCTGTTCGCGTTTCTGGGAGAGGACCGCCTCATAGGCGTAGCGTTTGATCCGGTCGTACGCCGTCTCCAACTCTTCAATCATCACATTGAAGGTCTTGGACATCTCACCAATCTCATCTCGATAGTCGACCGGCGCTCTGCCGGAGAGATCGTTGGTGGTGATGATCTGCCGCATGGTCCCCACCACTCGCCGCAGCGGGGCGGTAAGGAGGGTAACAAACACAACCAGGAGCGCCACGGCAATTGCGCTGCCGATCACGATGATGTAGATCGTCTGATACGTGATGCGGTCCACATCACTGTAGAACGCGTCACGCTGCTCGGTGACGAACACTGTCCATCCGAACGGATCGAATCTGAATGCCGTCCCTACTCGGCTCACCCCATCAATCACAAAACTCTGTAGGGCTCGGTCCTCGACTGCTCCGGCACGACTCAGCCGCTCCAGCTCCTCAGGGCCAATCTCGAGGTCCGCGGTGGTGAGTACCAGATCAAGGCTGTCGTCCAGAGCGAATATGACCTCTGTTTCACTGCGCACAATGCTGCGCGCAAACACCTCAATGCCGGCCTGCGCTGCTTGCACCATGTCCGTACGGCTGTTCAGCTGGTTGTCAAGCAGGATGCGCCACTGACCGTCAATGTACTGTTCAAGCTGATCCGTCTTGAACGCCAGAAACTCAACGGCGACCTTGCTTACCGAGTTGCTTGCCAGCGAAGAGGCCGATACGCCGGCGACTATGAGTGCTACCACCAGAAGGGGCAACACGATGGCAACGATCTTCATTCGTATCCGCATCGCGCACGCTCCGGTGTGGAGGATACCATGATCCGCCGCGTGCGGCCAGCAACGGAATCGCGTTGCCGCCACATCGGCATTCGCGGCGTTGGCGCCCGGTCTCCGTGCCACTGCTTGCCGCGCACTGATAGTCCTTATTGTTTTTGTTGAGAATAGCATTCACTCGCGGTACGTTGTCACCGGTACGGCCCACCATTGGGTTCGGAGGTGTGCATGCAGGCGATGAAGAGGCGACCACGGGCAACCAGTGCGAGGTTTGCGATTGCGGCAGTAGTGCTGGTCCTGGCCGGTGAGCTCAATCCGGCGAACACCTCAGACCCTACCACGCCCGGGATCACCGCCACTCCCTACATCGACTACAATCAGGACAATGACCCCGGCGGAACCGTGACGAACCAGAGGCTCGACAGCACTACCGCCTCCGCATCGTTCACCGTTAGCAGCAGCAACGGTGCGACCATCTGGTACACCACCGATGGCTCGGTCCCCGTTGAGGGAAGCTCGTCGAGTTTCGCAACTAGTGGACAGGTCAGCATCACTGAGTCCAGAACCATTAGCGCTATTGCGACGATGAACCAGATGGACCCGTCTTCGGAG
>CAYTGY010000411.1:0-3166 GCA_964437265.1 uncultured Spirochaetaceae bacterium
CGCTCAAGGCGCTCGTGGAGGACGGTGCGCCGTACGACGTCGAGTTCCGGATTCGCCGGCCGTCGGACAATACGGTGCGGTGGATCCACTCGATCGCCGAATACGACGGCGAGAACAACCGGATCACCGGAACTCTTCAGGACATCACCGAGCGCAAACAGATGGAAGAGGCGCTGCGAGAGAGCGAGCTCCACTTCCGCACGCTCGCAGATTCGGGGCAGGCGCTGGTATGGACCTCGGGCGTAGACAAGGCGTGCGACTACTTCAACCAGCCGTGGTTGGAGTTCACCGGCCGCACGGTTGACCAGGAATTGGGCAACGGGTGGATAGAAGGCGTGCATCCCGAAGACCGGAGCCGTTGTGTAGAAACCTACCTCGCCGCCTTCCACCGGCGTGCGCCGTTCAGCATGAGCTACCGGCTCAGACGCGCGGACGGCGAGTACCGATGGATCCAGGACGACGGTACGCCGCGCTACGACAGCCACGGCGAGTTTCTCGGCTATATTGGCCACTGCCTGGATATCACCGACCTGAAGGAGGCCGAGGAGGCGACTCGGAGGGAGCACGCGAGATTCGCGATGATTGCGGAGGCGAGCCCCGTCGGGATCACGACGATCGGCGAGACCGGGAACATCACGTACGCGAACTCGACCGCGGAGCGGATCCTCGGGTTGACGCGGGACAGGATAGCGACACGGACCTACCACGAACCGGCGTGGGAAAGCACCGATCTGGAGGGGCGGCCGCTGCCGGACGAAAGGCACCCATTCTATCTGGTGAAGTCGACCGGGCGCTCGGTGTACGACGTCAAGCACAGCATCGTCCGGCCGGACGGCGCCCGTGTGGATCTGTCGATCAACGGGAGCCCCATATTCGACGATGACGGGCTGTTCTGCGGGATGGTCGCCACGATCGAGGATATCACCGAGCGCATTCAGGCCGAACGCCGGATGGAGGCGCTCGTCGCGGAGAAAGAGCGTGCGCTTGCCGAGTCCCATCACCGCGTTATCAACAACATGAGCACCATCACCAGCCTGCTCTCCTTGCAGGCGAACGCGGCCCGCGAGGCGACCGCGAGTCACGTTCTCCGTGACGCCGCCGCGCGCGTTCAGTCGATGGTCGGTCTCTACAACCGGCTGTACCGCCGTGACGCCGCGGCCCGGTTGAGCATTCGAGAGTTTCTTGCGCCGCTGGTGGACGAGATCGCCGGGGTGCTCAACATAGACGGACCGTTCTCTGTGAGTGTCTCCGCGGAGGACGTGGTACTTGATCCGCAAGCCCTCCAGACGGTGGGCATCGTAGTCAACGAGCTCATGACGAACTCGGTGAAGCACGCGTTCTCGCACACGGAGACCGGCCGCATAGCCGTCACCGCGTCGCGGAACGGTTCGAGCATCCTGATCGTCTACCAGGACAACGGTCCCGGAGCCCCGGACGATGCATTGTGCGGGAAACCCGGCGGCTTCGGAATGCAGCTCGTCCACGCGATGATTGGGCAGATTGGGGGGACCATTTCGGTGGACAACAGTGACGGGATGCGCATAACCATAGCGATTCCGACGTAGCCGCGCGCGTCCTGCCCCCCCTATCAGGAGCCCTCCCGCCACGCCTCCACGGTGCGGCAGGAGTGGCCGCTTTGGCGGTAGTCGCGAAGGCGTTGGAGGTCCGCGCTGGGAAGCGCGTTCTCCTCCCGCAGCGATTCGAGCACACCGCCCGCGAGCCCGGCGTGCGGGGCGGACCGCGCGAACGCGTAATGCACCCAGTGTCCATGGCGGCCGGCGTTGATGAGCCGGGCGCCGCGGAGCCGGTTCAGATGGCGTGAGGCGTTGGACTGGTTGAGATCGAGCACCGCTTCAATCTCGCACGCGCATAGCTCGTCGGCCTGCTCGAGGATATTGAGGATGCGAAGCCGCGTCTGGTCGGCGAGCGCCTTGAGCGCCTCCAGCGTGTCGGTGCCGGCGGCGCGCGCCGTGCCGGCCACCTACGCTTCCACCCGGGCCTCGAAGGCGCCGCGCGTCCGGTTGGTGAACCGCACAAGGCTGAGCATCACCGGTACCTCTACGAGCACGCCCACCACGGTCGCGAGCGCCGCCCCGGATGCGAGCCCGAAGAGGCTGATCGCCACGGCCACGGCGAGCTCGAAGAAGTTGCTCGCACCGATCATCGCGCCGGGCCCGGCGATGGGGTGGGGCAGCTTCCAGAGCCATGCCCACCCGTAGGCGAGCGCGTAGATCAGGTAGGTCTGGATCACAAGCGGGATCGCGATCAGGAGAATGTGCAGCGGGTTGCCCAGGATGATCTCCCCCTGAAACGAGAAGAGGATGATGAGCGTTACCAAGAGGCCCACGGTGGTCACGCCGTTGAACTTCGCGATGAAGACGCTCTCGAAGTAGTCGAGTCCGCGCCGCTTCACGATGAGCACGCGGGAAACCCACCCCGCAGCGAGCGGAAATACGACGAAAAGCACCACGGAGAGAAGCAGCGTGTCCCAGGGAATGCCGATGTCGCTGATGCCTAAGAGCAGCGCCACGATGGGCGTGAACGCCACCAAGATAATGAGGTCGTTCACCGCAACCTGGACCAGCGTGTACGCCGGGTCGCCGTCCGAGAGGTGGCTCCAGACAAAGACCATCGCGGTGCACGGAGCGGCGCCCAAGAGCACCGCTCCGGCGAGGTACTCTGTTCCCAGAGCAGGGTCGATCCACGGGCGAAAGACGACCTTCAGGAAGAACCAGGCGATCAGGTACATGGTAAACGGCTTCACGAGCCAGTTGATAACGGTCGTGACCGTCAGGCCCTTCGGCTGCTTCGTCGCGCGGACGATGCTCGCGAAGTCCACCTTGAGCATCATGGGGTAGATCATGAGCCAGATGAGCACGGCGACCGGGAGCGAGACCTGCGCGTACTCCAGGCGGCTCAGAAACGCGGGAACCGCCGGCAGGAACTGACCAATGAGGACGCCGAGCGCGATACAGCCGATGACCCAGACGGTGAGGTACTTCTCAAAGAAGCCTATTGAGCGTTCGCCGGTTGTAGAGTCGTGTGCCACGTGATGCTCCTGGGATGGTTAGATGAGCATATAATCATGTAATGTGAACGCATCGTCAAGCACCGCAACTCTCCGGTACGTGGTTACCGACGACTCGTCAGGAGACGATTCACTACT
>CAYTGY010000412.1:0-3162 GCA_964437265.1 uncultured Spirochaetaceae bacterium
AACTGCGTCCAGATCAGGAACGCGAAGGGAAGAGGCCGGACGGTCTGCGGCTGCGGCACCTTCGCGGAGTTGCATCAGTGCACGCACCCCATCCTCCAGTGCTTCCTCGAGCACCTCAACGCTCTCAACGACGATCTCTGCATCTACCGCCGTAGCCGCATAGCCGCCTGCAACCGTCGGTGCGGCGGGCCGTTGCGGCTCGTCGCGCGGCGGGGGCGGTGTCTCCTGTGCCGGCGCCCGGTTTCCGGTCAGCGTCGAGTCTACGGCGGCGTCGTCCGCAACCGCGTCGTCCTCAGCCGCCGGTGCCGTGGCCCGCTCCCGCTCCGCCGCGCCGCCGGCGCAGGCGCTTACCGCACCGAGCGTGATCAGCGCCGCCCCAAGCACGGTTACCAGCGCCGCGGAAAGCGGCCGCGTCATCCGTCCGGGTTGGCAGGATTCCACGCGGCCCCCTCCTTGTAGCCAACCACCGTGTTTGCGTGGTTGGAGCCGGTGATGCCCGTGGTGGTGTTGTCCACCACGTCGTTGACGTCAAACAGATCATAGACGTCATTGGCGAGCACCGGAATGCTGACGCAGTAGCCTTCTGCCAGGAGTTGCTTGAGGAGGTCGATATCCGCGTCGCTCTCGATGATGAAGTAGCCGTCGTGCTCATCGTCCCAGTAATGGTTCCCCACCTCCGCGCCGCGGTACCGGGCTGCCTGGCGGAACGCTGCCTCCGACGGCCACGTAGCGTGGTCCACCGTGTCATAGGGCATTTGCTGCCAGCTTGCGCCACCCACCTGCGTCAACAGACTAACCGCGGCGAAGTACGCGGAGCCCTCGTCCACTCCCCGGTTGATTTGATGGTAGACAAAGTCCGGGCTCATGATCTTGTCCTGGCTGGAGTCCGGCTCACCGTAGTAGCCGCCGGTCCACGCGCTGCCGGAGAGGTCCCACCCGTGCTCGCGCGCTTCCTGGTACGTGTGGATATAGTACCCCATGGAGAACGCCACGCACGAACCTTCGTCTGCCTGGTTGCCGATTGGAGGGAAGTACTGCGTTGCCGCGTTGTCTACGCTCTCCGGCAACGTTCCCAGCGCCCGGCTGCCACTGATTCCGTCTAGTTTCACCATGGAGCCCCACTGCTCCAGGGTGGGAGGCGCCAGGCCCGTGCCGTGGCCGTCCACAATCACGTTGTAGTCCACCCCCGGCTGGTAGACGCCGATGCGCGCCATGTCGCGCTGCAGCTCTTCCTCAGTGGGAGCTCGCTCGTAGAAGGTGGTCCCGAACTGATCAGTGCGCGACAGCGGCTGGATAGCCGCAAGCTCGCCGCTGGTGAGCGCACCCTGCGTGGCGGTGGTGAAGCTGGTGGAGCCGCTGCCGGCAATGGCGCCGGCGTCCCCGGTGACGGTCTTGAACGGTGCCTGGTCGTAGTCGCTGTAGAACTCCACGGAGAAGCTGTCCACCGTGCCTCCGGTGGTGCCCAGGTTCTCAATTTGGAGGTAGAGATCGTGGTCGTTGATGAGGTACGCGAACTCTGAGATGTCCAGCGCAAGTCTGTTTGCCGGAAACGGCTCCGGCCCGCTGTACAACGACGTTCCCCACCGGGGTTGCATATCCTTCCACACCACGGGGTCCGCCGGGTCACCCAAGCCGACCGTGATGAAGCACTCATCGCGGAGTGCGTGCGTTATCTGGAACACCGCAAGTACGGTGGGCTCATACACGTGCGTGAAGTCATTGGCGTAGTAGTAGATTGCAGACTGCAGATGCTTGAGCGTATTGTACGTGATCCAGTAGTGACCGTCAGCAACGTTCTCCCAAGTGCCGCCCTCTCCCCACGAGTTCACCACCTTGACGGCCCCTGCGGGGAGGATGCCGTTGTCACCAATCCTGAACGGGGCGACGGCCGTGGGCGGGGAGGTGTTGTTGTCTTCCACCATCTCTGCAATCGCATCCGCGGTGTCCATGATCACGCCCACGTAGTAGAGGCCACCGGGGACGTCAGGGACCGTGAAGGGGAAGGAACCTGAGACGGTAACGTGTTCTCCCACGGAGGTGTCCATGGACTCGGTTATTTGAAAGAGTTGTGTGTCGCCGGTGTCGATCTCCGGGTCCGTGGAAAGGTAGCCGGTTACCTCTATCGATTGCCAGCCTAAGCCACTGGTTCCGAAGTTCTCATAGGCGAACTTCACCCGTCGCGCGTCTCCCGGAACGCCGGTGGTTGTATCACTCCACGCGCCTTCGCCAACGTAGACCGGACCGCCGGGGTATAGGTCCACCCCGGAGGTGGCAGCAACCGTACCCAGGGACCGTTCCGTCGTGGGGTCCTCCGCCTGCCGCACCCACACCTCGTCTCCCGTTGAGAAGGTGACGGCGGTATAGGAGGTGGTTGCAGCACAGGCTGACCAGGAACCGCGGTCGTCCAGGCTATACTCCATTGACGCTGTGGTTCCGTAGATGCGGCCCTCAGCTACCGCGAGATACGCCTCATTCGGTCGCAGGGTTGTTACCGCAGTAGAACTCGTAGCCCCCTCCAAGCCGTCATCATCAACCGCATGCACGGTGATTTGGTAGGTCCTTTGGGGGCTGAGGCCTCCCACTGTACACACCGTGCCGTCCGAATCTGCCGTAAGCGGATCCTCCGCATCCGTGGCGCAGTCAGCAGTTACGACATAGCGTGCTACGTCAGTGTCTGAGGGAGCAGCCCAACTCAGGTCAACGGTCCAGCTTCCGGGGCGTGCGACCAACCCCGTCACCGCACCCGGGGCTACCGTATCTACCGGCGTTGCGGTGACTGACGCGCTCTCCGACTCCTTGCCGCGGCGGTCGTAGGCGGTGAGGGTGAAGGTGTAGGCCACGCCATTGGTGAGCCCACCAATGGTGGTTCCCGCGCTGTTGGCGGTTCCGGTAAATGGCTGCGATTCATCGGTAGCCGTACGGTATGTGATCTCACAACGGTCGAAATCTGCGTTTGCCGGATCAGTCCAGACAAGCGTGACCGTATTGTCCGCCGGGGTCGCCGCAAGGTCGGAGATTGGATCTGGAGGACCAAAGCGGGTGAATAGGTTCTGGCAGCTTCCGAGTGCCAGTGCGACGGTCACCGCCAACAGCGCCGTGCGGCGCACGCGGGGCGTAGCTGTGAAAAGACGCATAGGACCCCCATGCATACTGAGATTCCGG
>CAYTGY010000413.1:0-3149 GCA_964437265.1 uncultured Spirochaetaceae bacterium
GCACCTGCTCCAGGAGATCCTCTTTGTTCAGCACGAATACCACAAGTTTCATGGTTGACCGCGATTATAGCAGATGGGGTCCGTTGCGGCATGGTGTGAGCGACCTCCCAGCACGTCGGTGCGCCGGCGAAAGTGAGCTGAGATCAGCGTGCGAACGGGTGGCGACTGCCCACGGAGGCCGAGTGGGAGTACGCGGCGCGCGGGGGACAAGACGCTCGAGATACGACGTATGCGGGGACGAGCAGCGACTCGGCGCTTGATCAGTACGCGAACATCGCAGACCGGAACACGGACTTCGATTGGTCGGACGACGGTTTGGATGATGGATACGAGTACAATGCTCCGGTGGGCAGTTTTCGAGCGAACGAGCTCGCGTTGTATGACATGAGCGGGAACGTGTGGGAGTGGTGCTGGGACTGGTATGACGGTGACTACTACGCGGATTCACCGGTAAGCAACCCGACCGGCCCGGCCTCCGGGTCGTCCCGGGTGGTACGCGCCCCGGAAGAAAGCCTCAACAGCTCTCTGCGTTCCCATCGAGTTGTCAACGTCACCACGGAGTTCGTGTCCAACGGCGAGAATACCTTGTGGACAACGACGCTTCCGCGAAGGAAGCGCTCGAGCGGCTCGAGGCGCCGGTAGGCGAGGGGACTGTGGGAACCGGATACTACGTGGAGACGGTCTCCCGCAGCACTCCGGACAGCCCGTGGATGCCGGTTACGCGTGTGTCCAGGTGTGTGAACACACGATCGCCGCCGTAGACCAGAAACGGTCCGTTGCTGTCGCGATAGAACCAGAGGTCGCGGCGCGGGCCTCGGTTCAGGAAGTACTTCATCGCCTCCACGATGACCATGTTCTCAAAGAGCATCCCGCGCAGGGGGTGGCGAAAGACGATGTAGCTTGCTTCCAGCAAAGTCAGCCACTCGCGGGCGGTCGGCTGAGCAATGCCCGTATCGTTTCCCAGGCTCCCCATATTGAGCAGTTGTCCAATCGTGATCGGTGACTGCATGGTCGATTTCTTTATGCAGAATCAAGATTCATTCTTGGTCTAGCATACGCAGGGTGCGTCCGTTAACCGACGGCGTCGCGTACATCAGCGAGTGCCGTGATGGGGATGACGGTCACCTTGTCGCTCAAGGCATAGGTCTCGTCGCCCGGATAGACCACCCACAGGTGTTCCAGATTGAGGTCATTCAGGACGGAGCGCATAGATCGTGTCACCGTCGGTGCGTCGGCATATTTGAACTCCATGCCCCATGACCGGCCGCCGGCGTGCCAGAGAAGATCGAGTTCGGCACCCCCGTGGGTGCGCCAGAAAAACCGTGCATCGATCGGAACCAGGCGGAGTGCCTGCTCCAGCGCGAAGCCCTCCCAGGATGCACCGAGTTTGGGGTGAGCGCTGAGGTCCTTCTGGGTGCCGATCGACTGCAACAGGTGGAAGAGACCGCTGTCGCGGATGTAGAGCTTGGGTGCTTTGACCAGCCGCTTGCCGACATTGGCGTGCCATGGCGGAAGCAGCCGAACCATGAAGGTGCCCTCCAGAATCTCCAGGTACCGGCGGATGGTGTGGTCGGACACGCCGAGCGAACGGCCGAGCTCGGAGAAGTTCAACAGACCGCCGTGGTAGTGGCTGATCATGATCCAGAACCGTCGCAGCGTCGCCGCCGGAACCGAGAGTCCCAATTGCGGGATGTCGCGCTCGAGGAACGAACGCACGAAGTCTTCACGCCAGCGGAAACTCGCTGCGTCATCACGGTGGAGAAGTGAGCGGGGAAATCCGCCTCTCTGCCAGAGTCGCTGCCAGGGAATCGAGCCGATCTCGTCTACGGCCAATGGGCCCAGATCCTGATAGGCAATGCGTCCGGCAAGGCTTTCAGAGGTGTCACGTACCAAATCCGGGGACGCGCTTCCCAACAGCAGAAACCGCGTCTCCGGCTGTGTGTCCGAGAGGTAGCGCAGGAGCGGGAACAGGGACGGTGCGCGTTGCACTTCGTCGATGACCACCAGCCCTCGCAACTGTTCCACCACCGTCTGCGCATGCTCAAGCCGCGCGGCGTCACGCGGGTTTTCCAGGTCAAAGGAGTGGTCCGAACCGAGCATGGATGCGAGTGTTGTCTTCCCGCACTGACGAGGCCCCAGAATGGCCGTGACCGGCGAGTTCGCTATGCGATGCTCTAGCGTATTGCGTTCACGTATGCGGGGAAGCAGATCCATGGGGGGAGTATAGCATGCAGCATTGAAATATCGAACGCCATATTCGAAGTTTCAAGGATACGGCCTGTGCGGCACTGATCCATTGCTGCTCGACCGATGCGTTCGCGCGAGCCAGAGGCCGGGATTTGCCGGACGACGGGGCTGGGGCCGGGGAGACCGGCCGGTGATCAACGTGAGCTGGTATGACGCGGTGGCCTACGCGAACTGGCTGAGCGAGCGGGATGGTCTTGAGCCGGTCTACCGGATCACCAGGACGAATGTCACGTGGAACCAAAGCGCAAACGGCTGGCGATTGCCCACGGAGGCCGAGTGGGAGTATGCGGCGCGTGGGGGACAAGAGGCGCGGGATACCACGTATGCTGGGATTGGTATGACGGTGACTACTACGCGGATTCACCGGTAAGCAACCCGACCGGGGACGCGCGCCGCCGCCGGTTTGATGGTCTAGAACTGAAGCACCACGGACCTGCGGTGCGTGATATACTAGTGTGAGGAACCAAGCGATGGATCTGACTGAGTCCCAATTCCAGTCACTCGTAGATGAGCTCGCCGAGCGGATGCAGGCTCGGGGAATCCCCGCGGTCCAGCCGCCGGTGGTGCAGTTGCCGCCGGAGTTCTACCAGAGTCAGCGCGAGATATCCGACCGCGTGGCACGCCTGGAGGCGCGGTTTGAACAGATCGACAAACGGTTCGACCAGATCGACAAGCGTTTCGAGGAGCTCATCCACTATATGGACAAGCGGTTCGAAGAGTTGATCCACTACGTGGACAAACGGTTTGAGGAACAGAACCGCTCGATGGACAAACGGTTCGAGAGCGTGGAGAAGCGGCTGTCGTTCCAGCAGTGGCTGATCGGCGCGGGGTTCCTGGTGCTGACCGCACTGATGACCGTGTACCAGTTTCTGGCGTAGCCACGACGGTTTGTTCAGGTGGTC
>CAYTGY010000414.1:0-3145 GCA_964437265.1 uncultured Spirochaetaceae bacterium
TGATTAAATCCGCGGCGTCTCCGGCCAGCTCCAGGAACCGCATCAGGTGGACGCCGTGGTCGGCAAGAAACGACGGCCCGCCAACCTGGACACCCGGGTAATCACGGTGGATCCGATCCGCGACCACACGGAAGAGCGCCGCGTACTCCTGCACGGAGCCCGTCCAGTACGGACCACCCGGCCCGGGCTCATTCCAGACTTCGACATAGCGTGGGAATGGAGCCTCCCCGGCATCATGCAGCGCGATAAGATGCTCCACCGCCGCGGCGGCGAACTCCGCCCACTCTTCGTTGGAGCGCGGGGGATCGTTCGGCTGCCCGTTTCGCGCGAGCCATGGCACGTTGTAGGTAAGCAGGATCAGCGGAACCGCGCCCAGCTTTTCAACCGCTGCCGCATACTCGCGGGTCAGACCCGGAAGAAAGCGGAACATCCGGGAGGTGTGGAGCCGTTCCCACGCGAACACGCTGGGGTCTTCGTTGTCGTTCGCCGGCTCAAGCAGATCGATCATCGTCTCTGTCCGCACCTGTGTCCCGCGGAGGTTGAGCGCCTCAATCCGCTCCCACGCGGCCGGACTCGCCTCCGCAAAACTTCGCTGCAGGTTGACCACACTGAACAATCCACGGTTCACGGGCGCTCCCGACCCGGGGGGGCCGACGATCACCTCTAGGTCAGCTGTGCTCTCGGTGGGTGGATCGAGGGAGAGCGTCTGTTCATCCACAACAACAGACGGAACAGCAACGCTCAGCGGCTGTGCAGGAAGCGCTTCCGAGATCATCAGAAGCATGGTGAACAACATCCAGAATCCGTGGGGGTGGGTGACGGAAACACGCAAATCCAACTGGTTCATCGCTAAACCAATACGACCCGATCAGCGATTGGTCAACCTCCCTCCTCTTGCTGCACCCCCATTCTGCCGACTATTATGGTGATATGCGGATTCTGACCATGCGCAGAAGTCTCATCATGGTCGCTGCGGCGGTCACCGTCATGACCGTCATTCCCGGTGTGGCGGCTCAAGACGCGGAGCAGACGGTAGACTCCCAATCGGAGGTGTTCGCGCCGTTTGTGTCCCGCTTGCGGATTGCGGTCGCTGATCCGCGGGTCCGCCTCTCCTGGAACGATTCGGACGACGTGCGCGGAGCGGTTCGCATCTACCGGCACACGGAGCCCATCACCGAACGCACCTTTCCGCGGGCAACGCTGGTGGGGACTGTGGAGCCCGGCGTTGAGCAGTTCACTGATACCCCGCCGGCGCCGGGCGACTACTACTACGTCGTACTGGCAAGTGACCGGGACGGCACCGAGTATGAGCTTTTCCTGAGCTATCGCAACGCGACCGGCTCTCCGGTCGCAATTGCCAACGTCCCAACGCCTGCTGAGCAGGCGGCAACGGTGCAGTCAATCGGCGCGGAGCTTGATGACACGCAGATCGAGGTGCGGTTCTCCGCTCCCCAGACCGGGCGTCGCCTGGCCGTGCTCCGGCTGAACCGCCCTATCACCACCGTGGAAGATGTTGCGGATGCCATGACGGTAGCGACTGTGCGGTCATCCATCCGATCGGTAACAGATGAGTTAGTGGTACCTGGAGTCCCGTACTACTACGCGGCTGTGGATACGGAGATCCTTGCCGACGGTGAACCGATCCTGGTGGCCGGACAGAACACGACGGCCGTGCCGGTGGAGCTTGCCATCCCCGAAGGTGCAGCCCAAGAGGTTGCGGTAGCACTTCCGGAGGCTCGGTCGCTCCGGCGCACGCCGCTTCCGTTTCTACGGCTGGACGCAAGCTTGAGCAGCGGCGCGCAGCTGGCCGCCACGGAGATCACCATCCCGGATACGCAGTCCATCAATGAGGTCACGGACAAAGCGCTAACCGTGCTGGCGACGCATCTCAAGGCGCGGCAGACCCGCACGCTCGAACCGGCGGTCTTGTCTCAGGAGCAAGAGGAAGATCTGCGCGGGCCTGAGGCGACGTTGCGAAGTATTGTCACGGGACCCTACGCCCGCATGGAGTGGGAGGAGACCGAGCGGCTCCTTACGAACTTTCTGACACTGCCGCTCGCTGACCCGGTGGCCGCCCGAGCGCGATTCTACCGGGCCGTCTCGCTCTACTTCCAGAACAAGCCTGAGGCTGCCTTCATGGAGTTCCTCCTGGCAGAACAGAACCACTACGCAGCCGTTCAGCCGTGGCTTGACGCCATCCTGGACGGACTATCAGGGTAGGTGTTGTCTCATCCACACGGTACGTGACTCCGGTGCGACCGACCCGCGCGCGCTCGGCTATAACCGTTCAAGGCGGAGCGAAAACTCGCAGCGGATTGTCTGGCCGGGCGCAAGCTCCAGCGGTACGCGTGGAACGATTGCCGTAGACTGGTAGCTTCGGACAAGCTCGCCGCCACAAAGCGATACGGTTCGCACCGGCGCAATCCAATATTGCAACGGCTCGCCTGAAGAGATTGCCACGCAGACACCGTTGACCAGATCGTTGATCTGCACCTCTCGCGCGTCGTCATGAACGCCGGTGCCGGGATCAACCTCTTCCAAATTCGTCTTTTTGGAGCGGACAAACACCCGAGCCGACTCAGGGTCATCAGAAAGAAGCGCGACGTTGATCTCAGGGGCAAAGACGGCTCTTAGCGTGGTCTGCCCCTCATTGGCAATCTGATAGTGGACATGTACGGCGCTGCGCTTAAAGGTGTACGCTTTGTGGAGCCGCAGCGGCACTATTCCATCCGGCTGCCGTACCGTAGCGGCTGCCGATAGATCCAGGCGATGACTGTCCCGCTTCTGTGACCCGTGCTCGTACATGGCGGTGAGAAATCCGCCCAGCTCTGTGTGTGTTCCGCTCTCAAAGGCGCCCACGGTCTCATCCGGCGAGAGAACGTGATCCATGAAACTGCGGCGCAAGTGCCGGTCGTAGCCGTTCTGCTCAGCGTCGCTGTCGTGGTACGCTTCGCGTCTACGGCTCAGCGTGTCCAGGTAGTTCCAAGCCACCGGCAGATAGTCCAGCTCAAAGAGGATGCCGCCTTCCTGATGGACGTACGCGTTGATCTCCTGACCTTGATAGAGGAACTCGCTGAGCCCGTCCATGTCAAGGTCCACCGACACATTCGACGGGATGAAGATACCCTTCTCTCGCGTCCGCTTC
>CAYTGY010000415.1:0-3122 GCA_964437265.1 uncultured Spirochaetaceae bacterium
ACGGCGACTGTTCGGGAGCTACGCTGGCCAGCTTGATGGTGATCGCCATGACCGGCGCGGTCATGACCACCATCAAGACGGCCAACACCAGCAGTTGTCGTGTACGTATCAATAGTCCTCTCCTTCAAAGTCCCACTCACCGTCATCAATGAGGAAGACATCATCCAAGTTCTCCAGGTACCACTCGGCCTTCTGTTGGACAAGGATGTTGGCGAGCCGGTTCTCAGGGTGCGCATCAACGTCAATCTCCAAGATCTGCTCCATCAACTCCGTGAACCGGACGTGGGCATCAGGATCCTGAATCTGACTGGGAATGACAATGGTCTCCGCGTAACTCATGTACGGCCCGGCAAGAGCACCATCACTGATCTGGACCGCTCGCTCAAAGTGGTATTCTGCCGTTTCCTTGTCTCCACCCATGCTCTCCGGCAACCCGGCATAGTACTGGATCAAAAAATCATGGATGGTACCCATCCCGTAGTCGTCATCCAGCTCGAGCGCACGCTCCATCATGGTGCCGGCTTTGGTAACGGTGAATGCAAGCTGGAGATCAAACGGATCTAGCGAGAACGCGGCCACCCAGCCGGCGGCGGCCCAGTAGAGCAGCGGAACGTCTTCTTCAGTGGTCTGCTGCAATGCCGCGTCCAACGATTCCGCTTCACCGCCCAGCGCCGCCTGGAATCCCGGATGTCGCAGATCCAGCGCGCGGATCACGTAGGCACGCCCGCGCAGATACAGTGCCTTGGCGCGCCTAAGCTCAGACTCTTGTTTGTCAAACTCGCTTGGCGGCCGCATGGTGGCCGGCGTGGCCACAAACGCATTGGCATACATCACAAATGCGCTTCCGGTGGACACCAGCAACTCCTGGTGCTCAGGTGTCATCTCCAGAAGCGATTCATAGAGCTTCAGGGCAAACGGCAGCGCATCCCCTACCAGTTGCGGGTCCGTTTCCGTGGTGAACGTACTGGGGCCGTCACCGCTGAGTGCATCAGCGAGTGCGTTGACCGCCAGTTTGTTGATTGAGCACGCTCCTAGGAGGAGGGGGATAATCAGGAGCGTGAGCCTGGTGAACCGGACAGGACGTCGTTCCATAGATTCGCAGAGCATTTTGCGGCTATAGTTCGCCCATGTCAACCTTGCGGATTGGGTCGTGCAGCTGGAAGTTCCCCTCGTGGCACCCGCTGCTCTACTCGGCGCCGCAGGGTATCAACTACCTTGCCGAGTACGCGCAGCGGTATACCACCGTGGAGATAGACCAGTGGTTTTGGTCGTACTTCGGTCCGGGGAAGCTCTCGCTCCCAGATGTGGAAACGGTGGCCGAATACCTGGCTGCCACGCCTGAGTCGTTCCGCTTCACCATCAAGGCACCGAACGCGGTAACGCTTACCCACGCCTATGCGAAGCGCGGCGGTTCTGCCGAGCGACGCGCCGGGGACGGCCCGGCCGCGAATCCACACTTCCTCTCCACCGACATGTACAGCCGGTTCCTGAACCGAATCGCGCCAATCCGCTCGCGGACGGCCTGCATTATGCTGCAGTTCGAGTACTTGAGCCGGCGGAAGATGCCGTCTCTCAACGCGTTTCTCAAACACTTGGACGGCTTTCTGTGCGCCGGTGACCGGCGGTGGCCCCTTAGCGTTGAGCTGCGCAACCCCAACTATCTGAAACGCGAGCTCTTTGAGCTCTTGGCCCGCCACAAGGTGGGGTTCGTCTTCTGCCACGGCTACTACATGCCGCCGGCGCCGGCGCTCTTCCGGGAGCACTTTGAGAGCGGCCCCGCCCGTCCGCTTGTGCAGGCGCCGGAGACGGATTCGCCGCTTCCCGCGTCGCCGGCGGTCATCCGGCTGTTGGGTCCTGACCGGAAGGGGATCGAAGAGCGGACCGGGAAGCAGTGGAACCAGGTAGTAGCCCCAAAGGACGGTGAGCTTCCGGAGATTGCATCCATGGCGCTCAGTATCCTGGAGCAGAACGTGGACGTGATCATTAACGCAAATAACCACTATGAGGGCTCTGCCCCGCTGACGATTGGAAAGCTGGAGCGGATGATCGATGAGCGGAATCGTCGCGCGTGAGCACCCGGCTATTCACGGGCGACGGCGCCGTTGAACGGTTGCTCCACGGTGCTCAGGTTGCGAGAGAGGTTGTCGCAGATCCGCTGATACAGCACGCTGTAGTTCTCCAGTCGCGTGAGCCGCCATTGAGCGTCGCGTCGCCAGATGCTCTGCGGATACTGCTCCACCACAACCAGGAAATACGTGTACGCGCGCTCAAAATGATGCAGCGCCCGCATGGCAAGACGAAGGATGTACCCGTCCGACTTCTTGTCTTTGGCCAGATAGTGGCGTCGCAGCACCTTTGGGTCCTTCTGGGACAGTACGCTCAGACCGGCCTGCCACCACCGGAACCCGGCCTTGTAGTAGGCGTAGGCAGGATCCTTGAGTTGACCGACGTCCGTGCTCCGCGCACGCCGGGGGTCAGGCGCCGTCCGGCAGGCGTCTGGCGCATTGGGGTGGGACTCCGCCGCGTGCGCGAAACCGCCCATTGTCCACGTGCGTCCATCAAATGCACCACGCGCGCCGGATGACGCCGGTGACTCGGGTCCACGAGCCGCGTGCTGCGCGGCAGGACCGGCGCGCCCCGCCGCCTCACCCTCGCCCAGCAACTCAGACATAACGCCCATGTACGCCTCATTGATGCGCATCATCTTGAGTTGCTGGACACGTCGCTGGTCATCCGGAAAGAGGTCAGGATGGTTCCGTTTTGCAAGCCGGTGATAAGCGCTCTTCACCGTGGCTTCGTCGGCTCCCGGAGTCACTCCTAAGAGCCGGAAGAAGTGCGCGGACCGGCTCATTCCGCGGCAATACCCAGGATTGACGTGATCTCCTCCCACGCCTGTTCCTTGTAGGTGAACCAGTCGTCCGTGTCTTCGGGGTCGTCTATGTAGGAGATGAGGCCCCACGCCTGGTTGATCAGGAGGTTGTGGGCCTGGATCATGCGCTCCACCAGTCTTCGATCTTCAGGGACGACGTCGTCCTGAGCCACCAGCTCGCCAAGCACATCAACGGCGGATTCGGAGAGACCAATGACGTCTCTGGTGAGGTCGCGGGCGAACGAAGCCGGGT
>CAYTGY010000416.1:0-3100 GCA_964437265.1 uncultured Spirochaetaceae bacterium
GGTCCGTAGGCCCAGGTGCCACACCCCGCCCCGCAGGCCGGTCACGGTAGTAGACTCTGTCTCTCCCGGCATCTTTGGAACCGGCAAATCGGGAATCGCTCTTGCCGCATCCCAGTTGGCCTCTGCAAGAGAGTCTACGCTCACTCGAAGATCGTATGCCGAAGCCCTGCCGACCAGACCATCATCTCCGGTCGCGACCCAACTCAAAGTAAGGCTGTCATGCGCTGAATGAACAAGCTGGAGGGTGGTCGGATCGGGCGGGGTAACGTCGGACGTTTGGGAGATCCTGTCCTTATCGCAATTGACCATGCCAAGGACGAGGAAAACGAGCGCTGCGCAACGGACCTGTGTCTTCATGGCAGTTTCTCCACCAACCATTGCGGAGCCTGCCGAGCGTACTCCCGCTGGCTCCAGAATCAGAACCCCACGTGTCTTTATGGTGCCTGCATGTACTGCTCACAATCATCCTTGTTGTGGACTACCACGCCATCAGCGATATACGTGTGCGAACTCACCTGAATGTTGTATACCTTAGCAGCGCGCTCGATCTTATCGATCGCCATGATTTCTAGATCACCTCCCGTGCTTGTGAGAACGCGGTCGCCAAGTCGCAGTCGGCCAGCACCAACCCATTCATCCTGAAGCAGCACCGGGTGGTTTTCGGTCATGCCAATGTGACCGTTTAAGAGAATATAGCGTTCGACAAGGTACGGAGCATGCACACGCTCCACACGCCCTACGACAGAAGCGCAATCGAGCTGACTGAACCCATCACAAGATCTCCGACCAGCACTGTTTCGATAGGCTTCTCCGTGCCGTCGGCCATCATGATCATAGTGCCCGCTAGAAGGCAATCGCAGCCTTGGCCGGTGCAAGTGCAATCGATCCACCCACTAGGCCCAGCGTCTTCACAGTACTCCCCACTCCATACGCAGCGCCACTGCCTGTCACCATTGGCGCAACTCCCCTGCCACTCAAGTGAGACAGTGCAGTTGGCTGGGTCTGGGTTCAAACAGAATCCCGTGTCAACCTGGCTACAGTTCGGGACTGCGTCCGAGCTTTGAATTGGCAAAGCGAAGAAAACTAGAGTCATAAGAAGACACCGGCATGAAGTAATCGTGCCCATTCGATCCTTCTTTGTGGAACAATCACTGCCATCAACAAGGACACGGAGGTGATCCGACCAGAATGCGTCACAGATGTCAAGGCTGATCTATGGCATCGTCCTTTCTGGGTGAAGATGAGTCGGGAACCGCAAACGTACTGTTCGCGGAGGCACAACGACAAACTGACCGGCGGCCGAGCGCTTCTTCCTGGCGCGCGGCTGGCCCAAGCCAGACGCGTGACAGCCGGCGACGCCAGTCCCCGTCCGGTCAATTTGATGTTATGCACACGACTGATCCTGGGAACTGCCCTGCTACCAGACGTCCACCATATCCTCGAACTGGTCCGCAAGCTCCCAGACATCCTTTACCAATTCATCACTGACTATCCAGCGTCCCGTCACACTGTATCGCGTATTGTCCGTGTACCGAACACCCGCAGTTGTAAGATCGATCGTTGCTTCTGCTCCATCCCCAAAGACAATCCTCATGCACGCCCAGCGGTGATCGGGATACCATCCGTACCCCAAATGCGGAGCGGATCGGCTAATAGCCAGATGAAGGAGAATCCGCTGATCTCGTGTTGGATCGGGGGCGACCTCGTGCCAATGAGCGTCAGGGCCAGAGTCAACGGTAACCAACAGCGTCGCGATATCGGCTGCCTTACGAGAGACTCGGAAAAGTCCGCTGTTCCCTATTCTTGGCACCAGGATCGCCGTTGCATCAGGATTCTCTATTCTCCGGAGCGCCATTCCCAGGAACCATTCGGGTGTCTCCGATGCATGAAACCGGGAGATGTTCGCGTGATCGATTTCCTGGAGCGTTTTGCGAATTGCCGCGATCGGTGCGATAGCCTTGGTGTCACCGTAGTCTGCGAGGATTTCTCCACAAACAACCAAATCCCTCACTTCAGTCAGTGTCAGGGCTTCAGGTCTGCGCTGCCGGTATTCTCGATCGCGTGATGAAAGTCGAGCTCGCAAAATCGCGCACATAGAATCGCGAGCCGCTTGACTCGCCCATTGGCCAAACGCGGCATGAAGTCTGCCATCGAGGCGCTCAACATCACGCTGCGAGGCTAGTATGAATTGCTCGAACAGGGGCATGTTTGCGCGGACCGCGTCCAGTGATTCCTTGGAGAAGGAAAATCCGTATCGGGACATCAACCGTGTTAGCTCGCTACCGCCAGTTGTCCCTTGAGTTGCTATGACCTCCGCGATTGCGTTGTCAAGTGGTGTAACCTTGCTGAGAGGAAGTGGATTGGCCAGTGCATCGACCGAAAGCCAGTGAGAGGCCAACCCGATTAGAGCAAGAATCACAACCCGCATGACACCTCCTGAAGGATCCTCGGCTGTACGCCTTCTATGCATAACGCTCCGGTTCAGCGGCGGGCCGCGCAGCGGACCGTCCGCTGCAACCGGTTGTTATGTGCCCTTCATTCACACATCCTCGCCCGCCTACCCGAGAACCTCTACCAACTCAGCAACGACCTGTAGTGTTCCTTCATCTGCTTCAGTGAGAATGATGGGCTCAAATGCGGGATTCTCAGGCCACAACACGATCCGCGTGTGTCTCCACCCTTCCTCGCTTACCCGCTTGTCGCTCTCATAGCGCTTTATGGTGTAACGCTCTCCGCTTTCGGGATCTATTTGGTCACGGAGTTCTACGACAACGGTTTTTCCCTGACGGGTACCGGCCACCGGCGACCGGAAGATGCAATAGGAGGAATCCGGGATTCTCGGTTCCATCGACTTCCCGGTCACCTGGGCCACGAACATTCCCGGCTGAAGATCTCGTCCGCTCTCGAGTTCGACCCATCCATCGGGCTCCACGCTCTGAACATCGCCAAAGCTCCCGGCGGCCGCCTTCAGACTGTAAAGCGGCAAACACTTCGTGAATTTGTCCTCTTCCTTGGGGACAACGCGGATAAATGGCTCCCTTTCCTCGGTTACCGTCTGCTCGTCGTCGCGAGTCGTGGGTGCCTCGGACCACTCCTTACA
>CAYTGY010000417.1:0-3099 GCA_964437265.1 uncultured Spirochaetaceae bacterium
AACGGTTCGAGAGCGTGGAGAAGCGGCTGTCGTTCCAGCAGTGGCTGATCGGCGCCGGCTTCCTGGTGCTGACCGCACTGATGACGGTGTACCAGTTTTTGGCGTAGCCACGACGGTTTGTTCAGGTGGTCGCTGCCGCCTCCGCACGCTTGAATACGGTAGTTCCGTGAGATAGCATAAAAGCAATCCGCTCTCTGGGAGTGCTCTATGAGATCCACCACCCTTGTCGCAATCATGATGCTCGCCGTGTTTGTTGCCGCGCCGCTTGCCGCGCAAACCGATGGTCCACGACATGCGCTGGTCATTGGCAATGCGGCGTATGAGCACTTTGGTGCGTTGGCGAATCCGGCGAACGACGCGCGCGACATGGCGAGGACGCTGCGCGGGGTTGGGTTTAGCGTAACCGAGCTGGTCGACGCCACCTTCTCTGAGATGGATGAGGCGGTGTTCGAGTTCGGAGAGACGCTGGCCCGCGAGGGCGGGGTGGGGCTGTTCTACTACGCCGGGCATGGTGTTGAGGCCGGCGGGGTGAACTATCTGATACCGGTTGAGCAGCGGGTCCGTGCAGAGCGGGAGCTTGCCTACAAGTCGATTGCGGTTGACCGGGTGCTGACGGAGATGGAGGTCGCCCGTAACGGGACAAACATCATCATCCTAGACGCGTGCCGCGACAATCCGCTTCCGGCTGGCGCGCGGAGTGCCGGCAGCAGTCGCGGCTTGAGCGTGGTGCAGGCACCTTCGGGCAGCCTGGTGGTGTATGCCACGTCTCCCGGGCAGGCAGCTGCGGACGGCCGTGGGCGCAACGGGGTGTTTACCGGGGCGCTGTTGAACCACCTGACAACGCCTGGGGTGGATGTGATGGATATGCTTCGCGATGTCCGTCGCGACGTGATGGCGGCAACCGGAAACGAGCAGACGCCGTGGGAGAACAGCAGTCTCACCACCCGCTTCTACTTCGCCGGGGCGCCTGCCGGTGGGGTTGCGGTCTCAAACCCGAGGGCGGCACCGCCTGCGGCGCAGGTCCACACCGATGAGGTCGCGCAGTTGTACATCGAAAGCGATCCGATGGGTGCAACAGTCACTATCAACGGCGAAGAGCGCGGAGCAACGCCGGCGTTCATAGAGGCGGTGCCGGTGGGATCGGTGCTGGAGATTGAGGCACGTGATGGAAGCATGACCGCGCGGCGGGAGCTGCAGGTGGATCGTGCAGACCTGTATGAGGTCTCGCTCGAGCTCGAGCAAGCCACCGGGAATCTGGTGATCCTCACCGCCGAGCGTGGGCTCATGGTCAAGCTCGACGGTGAGTCGGCCGGGACGCTGGAGAGCGGCGTGCTGCGTGATCTGCCGGCGGGTGAGCGTACACTCGAGCTCGCCGGTGAGGGGCTGTACTACCAGGCCACGGTGACCATCCCGATTGATGAGACGACACGGGTGATGCCGGAGCTTCAGGAAGTGGGCACCATTTCCTACAGCCTGCCGAGCGGGTCCACGGCGGAGCTCGCCGGACCGGACGGGGCGTCACAGACGGTCCGCGGTAGCGGCAGGCTTGAGAACCAGCCGACCGGGGAGTACCGGCTCACGTTCACCGGTTTGGATGTGGATGCTGAGGCGCGAACGATAGAGCTGACCCGTGCGGAGACGGTGAGCGTCGGCCCCGCCAACGGCGCGCTGCGGGTAGCAAGCACTCCTGCCGGAGCGTCGGTGTACGTAGACGGGCGGTACCGGGGACGAACGCCGCTTACGGTTGACAGTCTTGAGCCAGGCCGTCGAGAAGTCGAGCTACGCCTTGAGGGGTATCAGAACGGCAGTTTCACGCAGAACATCGTAGCCGGCCGGCTCTCGCAGCGAGACGCGACGCTGGAAGAGATCTCCTACAGCCCCGACACCGTCCTGATAGAAGGCGGCACGTTCCGAATGGGCAGCGCGAGCGGCGGCGATGATGATGAGCGGCCGGTGCACACGGTGCGGCTGGACGGATTCCGGATGAGCAGTACGGAGGTGACCTTCGCGCAGTACGACGCGTTCGCGCGTGCGACCGGACGCGATCTGCCGGATGATGAAGGCTGGGGCCGGGGAGAGCGGCCGGTGATCAACGTGAGCTGGTATGACGCGGTAGCCTACGCGAACTGGCTGAGCGAGCAGGATGGGCTTGAGCCGGCGTACCGGATCAGCGGGACGAACGTGAGCTGGGAGCAGAGCGCAAGTGGGTGGCGACTACCCACGGAGGCTGAGTGGGAGTACGCGGCACGAGGGGGCCAGGAGGCGCGGGATACTACCTACGCGGGGACGAGCAGCGACTCGGCGCTTGATCAGTACGCGAACATCGCGGATCGGAACACTGACTTCAACTGGTCCGACGACAGTCTGAATGACGGGTACGAGTACACTGCGCCGGTGGGGAGCTTCCGAGCGAACGAGCTTGGGCTGTATGACATGAGCGGGAACGTGTGGGAGTGGTGCTGGGACTGGTACGACAGTGACTACTACGAAGACTCACCGGCAAACAACGCGACCGGCCCGGCCTCCGGGTCGTACCGGGTGCGGCGCGGCGGTAGTTGGGGCATTGGTGCGACGGGCACGCGAGTGGCCAGTCGCGACGGCAGCAGTCCGGGCCCCAGCTACTACGGCATAGGCTTCCGCCTGGTCTTGCCCGCCCGCTAGCACGCGACCGCCTGAGGCGGTCCGCGGGAGGGGTGCGGGACGCGCCCCGGAAGCGGAGCGGAGAGGGGGGACGCGTTCCGCCGCCGGCCGGAGGGGCGGCGGCGGGAAACAGACGCGGCCGGACGGCCGCGACACACCAACAGGAGGCAATGGCCGTGCAGATGCGCGCGTTTACCATCCCCATTGGGAATCCGTCGGCTACAGAAGAAAGCCTCAACGGCTTCCTGCGTTCCCATCGAGTCGTCAATGTCACCAAGGAGTTCGTGTGTAACGGCGAGAACAGCCTGTGGGCGATCCTGGTGGAATACCTGGTTGACAACGACGCTTCCACCAAGCGTCGTGGCAAGGTGGACTATCGTGAGGTTCTCTCGGCCGGAGAGCCGCCACGCGCTTGAGGCGCTCCCGGGTATTGGGAAGGGCAAAGCAGAACAGTATGGC
>CAYTGY010000418.1:0-3090 GCA_964437265.1 uncultured Spirochaetaceae bacterium
CTCGCGCCGGCTGCAGCGACTGCTTCTCGAAGCCGTGACAGCTTCTCTCCCCGACTCGCACCGGCGAACTTGACGTCGTGCTCGTAGATCGGCTTTGACGGAAGCTCCGGCCGACCGTCCCAGATCATGCCCGACAGATCCTCTCCGGCGCGCACCACGATTCCATGGGGGCTCACGGCGTCTGCAAGCCCTCGCTGCATAGCCGGCGAGACCACTTCCGCATCAAAGGAGACAACATCTCCGGCGGTGAGTGTCTTTGCCAGCCAGACCGGGTAGTCCGGAACGCCGGTTGTTCCGTGCTTGAACAGCTTGATCCCCGTACCCGCAAGTGCATGCTCGGCAGCGAGATAGTACCGGGAGTCGGTCCAAAGGCCTGCTTCCGTCGCGGTGATGACCAGAGTGCCGGCCGAGCCGGTGAAACCGGATAGCCACCCGCGGGTCAGGTGTCGGGCCGGCGGGTACTCGCTCTGGTGAGGGTCGGAGGATGGAACAACGTAGGCTGCAATGCCACGCTCAGTCATGAGTGCGCGTAGTCGCGCGATTCTGGTTTTGTGATCCATGGGCGCGTGGAAGTATAGCAGTGCCGCGGGCAGCTGGGGTAGAGGTTTGCCCGCGTCACCGCAGTCCCCACGTTCGCAGGTCTTCGTCCCACAAGGGCACGAACGCGGACACAAGGCCACACGAGGCATGGCGATATGGTCAACTCCTTCCGAGACAGAACGCCTCCGTTCACGTACACTAATGCCATGCCTCATCCGTCCGCGAGCGCACTGAGGATCGTCGCCGCCTGCGTGTTCGGGTCTTCCGCCCGAGGCGAGATGCGGCCGTTCAGCGACGTGGATCTGGGACTGCTGTTGCCCGACGAGCCCGACCTCATGGACCTGGGGGAACTCGCGGGCCGGGTGGAGGAGATCTGTCACCGGCCGGTAGACATCGTCAGCCTGCGCGGCGGATGATGAAGGAGGCGCTGTATCGGCGTATCCGATCAGGCAACATGGGACGGCGCAACTATGTCTGATAGAATCGCGCGGCTGGAAGAATACATTGTGGAACTGGGTACCCTGCGAAGCGAAGGGGTTCCCGGCAGGCGCGACGACTGGGCCTTGCGGTACGGACTCGTCGAGTCGATTCAGATCATCATCGACCTCGCGTGTCAGGTCGTGGCAAGACGGAACCTGGCCTCGCCCGCGTCGTACCGTGAGTGCATCGAGGCGCTTGTAGCCGCTCCTCGACCGGCTCGACGATCTCCGCGCATTCGCCAAGTGGTACGTAGACATCGAGCAGGAGTAGGCGCCCGCTCAGCCCGCCACGCCCCGCCGCCGGATGCGCCTCCCGTACAGCCCCGCCTGGATGAGAAACCGCAGCATCCGATCGTTCACCTGCTCGCGTTTTTCCACGTTGAGGCTGTGCCCGGTTCCCGGGACAATGACAATCTCCGCGCGCGGGAGGGTGATCTCTGCGGCGGCCGCAACGGCCTGCGGGTCCTTGTAGGGGATCGGTTTCCCGCCGTCCATCCTGACGAATGTCTCCGACGAGTCGAGCATGATGACCGCGGAAATCGACTCATGCATCTCGCGGGCAAGTGCCAGTGAGAGCCAACTCCCATAGGAGAGCCCACCAATCGCCACCTGGGGACAGTCGAGGTAGTCACGCAGCGCTGAAAACCATGCGGCGTGGCCGCCAATCTCCTCAATTGGTTTCTACGAGGGTTCGCTCTCCCCGCCAAAGAGGCCCGGCATCAGAAAGACCGGGGTGCCGTCTTCTGGACCGGAGGCTATGACGTGGGTGAGCCCGTACTCGGTGAAAACTGCTGCCGAAATTGTGGAAACGGCGTTTTGACCGCCGGCAGCCGAAAACCGCAGCACCCCGCCACCTCCGCCAACAGGTGCCGCGGGAGCCACCGCGGCGGCAGGTGGTGCCCCAGCGGTCCTCGCTCTTCGCTCGGCGGGTGGTACCAGGCGTCACAGGAGCGCGACATCACCCGGGACGAGATCGGAATCGACAAGGGATGGCAGCCGATGCCTGGCGTGCTCTGGATGACTGGGTATCGCTGGTCGGCGGTACTCGAGCGCTCTACCCATGAACGAATTCATGCGGTAGTACAGCTCGAACGCATGCTTCCGAAACAGATGAAGCGATCCGTCTCATATCGGCTCGCCAGGCGACACGACAAGCACGTAGAGAGAATACTGAAGGGTAGAACACGGACATGCGCGAGGAGTTCGATTTTGCAGGTGCCGAACGAGGGAAGCTCTACAGCGCGATGAACCCAGGCGCCATATCATTAGCTTCAGTAATCGCCCGGCCGGTGGAGAGATTGAGATGTAAGAAGAAACGTTCAAAACATGCGATACCACCTCAGAGTTCGCCGAACCTTTCGAGATTGACGTGCCGTCGTCACCCTCACACGCGTTGCCTGAGGCAGATCGCACGGAATCCGTTCCGAATGACTGATCGCAACCATTTTTCTTCATATCCTCATTCCGGAGGCAGCGATGGCTCTCAACATCAAGAATACCGCCGTCGAGCTGGGTCGGCGGATGTCTCGCGAAGAGGAGGAGCAGATCCTCTGATACGGCGGGGAGGGCGTGTGATCCTCGACACGTCTGCCGTTGTGGCGATCCTCCTCAACGAGCCTGGATTCGAGGAGCTCCTGCAGACGGTAACCGAAAGCGACGTCGCAATCGGTGCCGCGACGGTGGACGCCTGGCTGCGATTTGGCAAGGGCAGGCATCCTGCCTCGCTCAATTCCGGAGACTGCCTGTCGTATGCCGTTGCAAAACTCGCAGACGAGTCGCTTGCGTTCGTGGGTGACGACTTCACCCGCACGGATCTCGATGCCCCGGGTAATCACCGGCCAGGCTCATAGCGCCTCCGAGATCGTGACCGGTGGTAACAGCAGCGTTGAGCACGCCGTCGGCCTGACGAGGCGATTCTGGCCGAAAAAGACCGACTACGCGTTGATCCCCGACGAGGAAATCGCTATGGTCCAATATGCCTCTCGTGTTGCGTTGACTACTTGAATGCGGGCATGATGTAAGCGTTCGGATCTTCCCTGAACGCTGGACAACTCGTCGGACCTCTGCTACG
>CAYTGY010000419.1:0-3089 GCA_964437265.1 uncultured Spirochaetaceae bacterium
GCGACCGTCGTATAATGGCTATTACCTCAGCCTTCCAAGCTGATGATGTGGGTTCGATTCCCATCGGTCGCTGTATGCGCGGCAATTGGCCGGCGCCCGCTGTAGCCACAAGGAGCAACGGTATCCATGGCAGATGATGCGGCAGGAAAGACGGATTCTGCCGGCTCGCGGCTTCCGGATTCACTGGAAGGGCATTTTCTTGTGTCTGAGACCGAGTTGGTGGATCCCAACTTCTACCGAACTGTTGTATTGATGATCACCCACAATGACGACGGCGCTTTTGGCCTGGTTGTCAACCGTCCGGCAGATCTGTCGCTGAGTGACATTGTACCGGAGTTTGAGGACGACGCAATTGGCGAGCATCCGGCCTATGTTGGTGGTCCGGTTGAGCAACAGTTTCTCTTTGCGCTGCACAGCGGTCTTCCGGAGCGGGCAACGAGCCCCTATGCAAGCCGGCCCGCGCCCGGCGTGATATTCGAGCCGGTCTTTACGGTGATGGAAGAATACCTTCACGAGGAGTGGGGCGGCGTACCAGTCGGGCAACAGCCTAGCATGCACTTCTTCCTGGGATATGCCGGGTGGGCTCCGGGACAGCTGGAGCGCGAGTTGCAAGAGAAGGCCTGGCTGGTCATTCCGGCTACCGCGGAGATCGTATTCCACCCGCACCCGGAGGAAGGGTGGAATGATGCGCTTTCGCGGAAGGGCGGGCTCTACCGCATTGTCGCTCAGACCGGGTTCAAGCCGTCAATGAACTAGTCTGCCCGGGACAGGACCCGGAGATCGCCCTACTCTCCAGCAGGTCCGTCGAAGGTGTAGTGCTTGCGCACCGGCTTGCGGATGTCCCAGGTGCACTCAAGCCCCGCAGGAAACGTTACGAAGTCTCCGGCTTCAATCTCAATGTTGCCGTCCGCGGTCTCTATGCGGACCTGCCCATCAATGAGATAGCAGCGCTCAGTCTCATCATACTTCCAGGCAAAGCGTGAGACACCGCGTTCCCACACGGGCCAGGCTCGCACGCCCCGGCGATCGATGGTCTCATCACTCAGCGATTCAACCTTCACTTGCATGGTCGACACTCCTCCGTGTGCGCGTCCCAGACGGTAGCGACGGCGGTCTTGAGTGAGCCAACCACGGGGCTTTGGGTGGCTCGCAGGGCGGGAGCGGCTTGGTGTCCCCCGGTTACCAGAATACTGTTGCAGCCCAACCGGCGCGCTACGTCGTGGTCATGCACCGTATCTCCAATCAGCCATACCGTCTGAGGATCGATCTGCTCCTGTGCCAGCAGCTGCCGACCGCGCTCAACCTTGCTTGTGGCCTCAAGGTTGCCCAAGCCCGCTGAGGCGGCAAGAAACGGGGCAACATTGTGGTGGCGAAGCTGCTGGTTCAGGCGCTGCTCCTCGCTTGCGGAAAGGACATACTGACGAAGCCCCGCGGCTGCCACCGTCTCCAACGCGGAGATCGCGTCCATACGTAGTCCCGCGTGCCGGGCGTGATGGTCGTAGGCCGCGTGGTATTCAACAGCGACGTCAGAGAACGGCTCTGAGTCCAGGTCAAAGCCTATCCGTTGGTAGTAGGTCCGGACCGGGAACGTAAACGCCGCCACGTGTTCAAGTACGGAGATGGCCGGAAGCCGGCGCGACTGTAGCAGGTCGTTGATGGCCGACACGCATGCCTGCACGTCGTCAAGCAGCGTGCCGTTCCAGTCCCAGATCACCACCGGAGTCATGATGGTGAGGATACCATAGCCTGGTGTCCGTGGGCCACTGTCTTGGCAGGGGTGTTGTGGTGCATGGTAATTGAGCACGAGCCGTGGCGCCCAGGCCACCGCTCGTGCCGTCCAAGCGCTTACTGGCCCCGGAGAATCCGCAGCACGTCAAGCGCCTTCAACCGGACCGTGCTAATGTAACGGCCGGTAGCGACCTCAAGGATCAGATTTACCGAATCGCCGTCAAGCGTGCCGCCTGCTTGTGAGAGCTTCTCCAATCCAAGGAGCGCCGCATAGGCAAGGTTGTTGTCCGGATTCACCTTGGCATTCTCTCTGCGCAGCAGAAAGACCAGGTGATCGGTTACCTCGTTCTCCTCGTTGATGCCAATCCTTCCCAGGGCGTAGATAGCCTCAGCAAGGACCATCGGCTCCGGATCCTCCAGGAGGACGTCAAGCAAAATGTCTTTTGCACGCTCACCGCCTACATCTCCCAGGATCTCCGCCGCCGCGCGACGGACCTCCGGATAGTAGTTGATGACCGCGCCGCCCGAACGAACCTGTCGACTGGTGCCCTCCGTTGCGAGCGAACTCAGGATGGCCATTACTTCAGGTGAAGCTCCGTCTCCCATGCCCCGTATGGACTGGAGCGCCAGGAGCTTCATGTCTCTGTCATTGGAGAGGGCCTGGCTCCGAATGATCTGAACCTCCAGATCCTGGCTCAGGTACAGCTCTTCAATGGTAGGCTGCCCGCCCTCGCCGCCTGATGTCTGAGCAGGCGCGAGACTTGATGCGAGTACGAGCAATCCAACAACAAGCGCGAAGGTCTTTCTCATGGTCCGCTCCTCCCTGGAAGTGGGCTCAATGGCGTTCAGAAGATATCTATCTTCCATTCTCCGTCAATCTTACGAAGCTGGTAGAGGATTGCACGGGTACCGTTCACCTCCATGACCGCCTCCACCATAGTATCGTCATAGAATACCAAATCATCGAGTCTGGATCGAGACCTGGACGGTTTGACCACCCACGTAAAGAAGTCCTCCAGCGTTCGTAACACAATATCATTCTGCTTGAGGATCGGCCGCTCACTGTACGTAGAGAGTGTCTCATCGCTTGACATGACGCGGATATACGCGGAGGTAAGATGTTTGCGCCACTCCACGAAGTTCCCATTCCTGATGATTCCGTTGAGACTCTGGATGATCTCCTCAACCTCAGCAAACGTCTGGTTGTAAACCTCTTCGGAGACAACGACGGGACCCAGACGGTCAGGCTCCGGTGTAGGCTCGGGTTCCGGCTCTGGCTCCGGCTCTGGCTCCGGCTCGGGTTCGGGCTCGGGTTCGGGCTCGGGTTCGGGCTCCGGCTCGGGCTCCGGCGTAGGTTCAGG
>CAYTGY010000420.1:0-3089 GCA_964437265.1 uncultured Spirochaetaceae bacterium
ATGAACGCTAACGATTGTGCTGTGGGTCTCCGGCAACGCCACGCGAGGGCGCAACCAGAGATCGCCGGTGTGAATTGCAGGATCGTGCTCGGTGAGCGTTTGCAGCCACTGCCGGTCAAATGAGACCACAATCACGTTGCCCTCCGCCCCGCGGCGCTTGATGACCTCCGCCAGTGCCCCGGCAAGATCCGCACGCGGCGAGGGATGCTTCACCTCAATCACCAGCGTTGCGCCCGCGGCGACAACCTCCTCGAGCACGCGCTCCAGCGTTGGTACCGGCTCGCCAACAAACTGCTCTCCGTACCAGGCTCCGGCATCAAGGCGGGAGATCTGTGCCGCCGTCATTTGGCTCACCCGTCCACGTCCGGCCGTAGTCCTTCGCACTGAGCGGTCGTGCATGAGCACAATTGAGCCGTCGGCGGTCATCTGGACATCAACTTCAATGTGAGTCGCGCCGGCCTCCAGCGCGGCGATAACACCAACCAGCGTATTCTCCGGAGCACTACCGGCGTATCCACGATGACTGATGAGAGTCGGCGGGTGTTGCATTGCTTTCTCCTGTAGGCTCTGGTCTGATCTACACGCAAGCACGGAGAGGGCAAAGGCAACAACGCTCCCCCATCTGACCATTCGACGCATGGCGGTAGTCTCGCGAACCAGCGCGTTCTGGTCAATGATGGATATCTCATGATCAATTGACACCACACGAGCAGCTCCGTAGAGTCGGAGCATGAGCGTATCGTAGTCTCTCAAGCGAAGCATTGTGATGTCGATGTTCGCGTATCTCCTCATCCAATGTGTCATCTGGGTCGCGACGGTGGGGCCGGCGGTGGCGACTGAGAACCCCTACCTCTGGTTCTTCCCAATCGCGGCGGGGCTGCACGTGGTGATGGCGGCGTTCCTGCTGTGGCGGTGGGAGGATTTTCGTCACAGCAAGACGCAGCAACTCCTACCTCGGGTGAACCTGGCGTGTCACCTCACCTTGTTCCGGCTCAGCTCGGTTCCAACTATCCTCTTTCTCGCCATGGGAGTAGCCAACGAACAGGCCTCCGGTGTAGTGCTGGTAGTTGTTGTGGCCGTTGCTTTTCTCAGCGACTTTGTTGACGGACAAGTGGCGCGACGGCTGGATCAGACCACGAACACCGGCGCGTATCTGGACTCCTCCACCGACTACGCCGTGCTGATTATCCTGTCGGTCTCCTTTGTGATCATGGGAATCACGCCGGTCTGGTACTTCGCCATCCTGATGGGCCGGCTGATTGGGTTCGCGCTTGCCATGGGCATCTTTGCGAGGATACAAGGAAAGGTGAGCGCGGAGACTACCTTCCTGGGGAAGGCTGCCGTGTTCAGCGCAATGGCGGCCTACGCGTTTGAGCTTGCCGGCTATGCCGGCATCCCGGCGCTTGGCCATGGCACGGTTGTGTTGGTTGTGGAGCTTGTGAGCGCCACGATTCTAGTGATATCGGTAGCGGACAAGTACCGCTACCTGGTGAAGAGGTTTCGGACGCTCAAAGAGTAGGCGTCAAAACAGATCACCCATTTCTCGAAGCCTGTACAGAATGCTATCCGTATTCGTGATCAGATCTACCAAGAAGACGAGCACAGGGATTGCGACGGTGGCTCCAAAGCGAGTCAGCGTCTGCACATTGAACGGCCAGACAGGCATCTTGGCCGCCTTGTCATAGAGCTCCTCCAGCTTGCCCATCAACTCCGCGGCCTGCGCGGCCTCATCATCTATGCGGAACGCTTCCGACCCTAGCCGGTCGATGAAGGTGTCATAGACGCGATTGAACTCCTGTGCCAGGAACTCAAGCTCAATCACCTTATGTTGCTTCATTGCCTGGTGCGCACCGCTCAACGGATAGAAGAACACCAGAATCAGTAGTGGGATGTACACGATGAACGCGATTAGGATGATGGGTGTAAACGGCAAGAGCATGACGTACAGCGCAAGCGGCACCACACCCGGGAGCAGCACGTACACCATCTTCAGCGAGTACTTGCCAACCGCTCCAAGCCCACCGGCATTGTCCGGGCTCAGCGGTCTCACACGTATTACGTGACTCTCCGTCAGCCGGCGGAAGGCGGACCGGACGATGTGCAGGACCACCAGGAACTTGTAGAACAGGGCCGGTATCACCAGCCCGAACAGAATCACTTCATATGCGGTACGGAAGGCAAGATTGACCAGGTGATTCTGCGAGCTCCAGATGTCAAAGGTGTAGGTATCTACCGCGAAGTAGTGCGATTTCAGCGCGTACAGGGCGTAGAGAACGCCCACCGCATGTCCGGCATACCGCAGGACCTTGAATAGCGGGGTCTGAGCGGTCACCTTGGACTCGAACTGTTTGAGCATCTCATTGAACTGCCCAGCGGTCATGGTGGGACCAGCGTCATGCCCAGATGCTGACGACCTCCGGATTACAAACTTGAGCGAGTACAGCGTCTCCGGCAGTGCGTTTACCAGGACCGCCCCAAAGACGACCATCGCCGGAAGCGAGATGAAGAAGAATGCGAATATGGTGTCCTCCAGGTACCCCAAGGCGGGACCGTCCAGGTAGAGCGTTCCGGAGAGCCAACTGGTGAACAACAGGATCAGTGCCGGGATAATTGCGAGCAGCAGGTAGCTCAACCCGGCAACACGGCTGGGTGCACGTTGAAACAGGTGCGAGAGCCGCTTCATGTCGCGATAGCAATCCATGGCGTATGGATTGTCCCACGGGTCATCGGAGTTCTTCTTGCCGGGAGGGTGCGCACCGCTCATGGCGCAAATCATAGGGAAACTCACACGCGAACGCAAGGTCGCCGCAGCGGGCCGCGGATGAGCTGCCCTGCGATTCTGGATCTGTACCTACGGTGACGAACTACCGCCTGAGCGGTGTTCCAGTGTAGGATTCGCCCGGAGGCACGCATCACAATGACAACTGGTTACACGGGAGAGACCATATGAGCGGAAAGCTCGCTATCGCGGCATCAACTTTGACACGGCGGTTTGGAAATATCACGGCCGTTGACGCGGTGGACCTGTCAGTCATTGGGGGTGAGCTCTTCTCGCTGCTTGGGCCGAACGGTGCCGGAAAGACTACGAT
>CAYTGY010000421.1:0-3085 GCA_964437265.1 uncultured Spirochaetaceae bacterium
GCTTCCGGTCCCGGAAAAGGCGGACTCCCAGTGGCGAAAGACGATGCGACGCGGCGCGTATGTGGTTGCAGACTGTGAGGGCGAACCGGAGGTAGTGGTAGTGGCTACCGGGAGTGAGGTGAGTCTTGCCTGTGAGGCGGCGCAGGGCTACGCCAAACGCGTTCGTGTGGTGTCCATGGTAAGCACTCCGCGCTTCCTTGAGCAGGACGCCGCCTTCCCGCAGTCAATCATGCCCCGCGGTGTGCGCGTTGTCACCGCGGAGATTGGCGTGAGCCAGGGGTGGGAGCGGTTCGCCGGCTCGCCGGAGGATGTCTTTGCCATCAACCGCTTTGGCGAGTCCGGTCCAGGATCAGAGGTTGCGGAGCATCTTGGGTACACCGCGGACCGGCTGCGCACGCTGATTGAGGCGTAGTATGAGCGGGTATCTCTTGGGGTTCGACGTGGGCAGCAGCTCAGTCAAGGCATGCCTGCTCAGCACAGAGACCGGCACGGCGGTGGATTCGGCAACGTCTCCCAAGACGGAGATGGACATGGTTGCTGAGCAGCCCGGCTGGGCCGAGCAGCACCCCGATCTCTGGTGGCACCACATGGGCGCCGCGGTTGCCCAGATCGGCTCGCGTCACGCCGCTGAGTTGGCGGAGACGGCCGCCGTGGGCATCTCGTACCAGATGCACGGTCTGGTCATTGTGGACCACGACGGGGCGGTCCTGCGACCATCAATCATCTGGTGCGACAGCCGAGCAGTGCCCTACGGCGAATCCGCGTTCCGTGCACTCGGAGAAGCGGAGACCCTGGACACGCTGCTGAACTCGCCCGGCAACTTCACCGCTGCGAAGCTTGCCTGGGTGAAGGAGCACGAGCCGCGCACATTTGAGCGTATCTGGAAGATGATGCTTCCCGGTGACTATCTGGCGTACCGCCTCACCGGGGAGTTGTGTACCACCGCCTCCGGCTTGAGCGAGGGCATCCTCTGGAACGCACGCGAGGAGGCCCCGGCCGCCGCGTTGATGACGCACTTTGGGTTTGACCCGGAGATCCTGCCGCCTCACCGGCCAAGCTTCTCCACCACCGGCACCATAACGGAAGCCGCCGCGGCGGAGTTGGGGCTTCCCGCCGGGATCCCGGTGGCATACCGGGCCGGTGATCAGCCCAACAACGCCTTCTCTCTCAACGTGCTGGAGCCGGGTGAAACGGCCGCGACCGCGGGAACCTCAGGCGTGGTCTACGGAGTGGTTGACGCACCGCGCTACGATCCTCGCTCACGCGTGAACACCTTTGTCCACGTGAATCACACCGCCGACCGGCGTCGCTACGGAATGCTCATGTGCGTAAACGGCACCGGCATCTGCAACCGCTGGCTTCGGGAACATACCGTGGATGCTCCGGGAGGAGCGACCACCGATTACGGTGTGCTGAACCGCATAGCGGCGGACGCGCCAATCGGTAGCGACGGGTTGGCGGTCTTGCCGTACGGGAACGGTGCTGAACGTACGCTGGAGAATCGAGAGCTCGGCGCGCTGATCGGCGGGCTGCAGTTTACGCGGCACTCGCGAGCGCACCTGATCCGGGCGGGCCAGGAGGGCGTCGCGTTCGCCCTCGTCTACGGTATGCGGATCATGCAAGACGCCGGCGTGCCGATTGAGCGCGTGCGCGCCGGTCAGGCAAACATGTTCCAGAGCCCCATCTTCAGAGACGCGTTTGCCACCACCGGCGGCGTGCCGGTGGAGCTGCACGACACCGACGGAGCCGAAGGCGCCGCGCGCGGAGCCGGGCTGGGCGCGGGCGTCTATGCATCACCCGAGGAGACATTTGCGGGATTGGAGTTCGTGGGGATGGTGGAGCCGGACGTATCCCGCGCGGATGAGTACACGCAGGCGTACTCACGATGGCGCGAGACGCTGGACCGTCACCTGACATAGTCTGTTGCCGGCTGCCCCTGCTGTTTGTACGGGACCAGGTTCATCAGCTGCCACTGACCAAAGTAGCCCAGGTGGGCGGCAGGATCAGCCTGGGTCGCTGCCGACTCCCGTTTCTCAACCCGCGCGTCCCGCTTGCCGCAGCTGGTCTCACGTGGCCCGGATTGGTCCGACGTGCCCTCCCCGGCGCCGCCGCCGGGGATGCCTCGTGATGCCGGGTCTACCACGAAGAGAAATATCCCGCAGTTATCCGCGGCGAAGAGCGGCATCCATGCCTGGCCACCCTGATAGAACGTCGCCTTTATGAGCCACTGAAGCATCCCGCCATGCGTGACGCTCACCACCGCGGACGCGCCCTCGCGAGCCGCGGTGAGGAGATGCTGCCACGCCCGGTACGCGCGTTCTCGTAACCGTGCCATAGACTCCGCGCTGGGCACTGACTCCCAGCTGTGGATCAGAAACTCCTCGAACTCCTCCGGGTGCTCGGCGGAGAGCGCGCTCAGGCTCTTGCCGCTGAAGAGCCCGGTGTCAATCTCTATGAGCTCATCCAGGGAGGAGGGCGGTTCCGCCCCACACGCGGCGGCAATAGCGCCTGCGGTCTCCATACTCCGGTCCAGCGGTGACGCGAAGACACGATCTATGTGCTTCGCCGCGAACCAACGGCCCGCCGCGGCAGCGTGGTCGCGACCGGTTGCCGAAAGCGGCGAGTTCAGATGCCCCTGGATGACACCGGCCTTGTTGGATTCGCTCTCGCCGTGACGAACGAAGTAGAAGTGCGTAGTGGCGGTGAGGGACCGGAATGCCGGGGCAAGGCTGAGTGTGTTCATCTGAAGTACAGCACCATGTCCCGCTGAGTAGAATCGTCGTAGTACTTCACCAGCAGGGTTTGTGAAGACGCTACATAGTGCCGGCCTTTGCTATAGATCTCAAAGTCCGATGCATCACGCCACTGCTGGCCAAAGAGCTCCATCCGCGCAATGGGCGGCGCGCCCTGGACTATCACGTGGTGGGTACGAAGACGCGGATAGGAGAGGCGAAAGCGCCACTGCTCCTCCGTAATCTCCACAACCGACACCGGAACCGCGCTGAACACAAACCCTTCCGCTCTACCCTCACCATAGAGCGACACCTCATGGGGGTAGTTCGGATTGTCCACCAGCAGCGGATAG
>CAYTGY010000422.1:0-307 GCA_964437265.1 uncultured Spirochaetaceae bacterium
CAAAGCGGCGGATTCCCGACCAGTCGCTGTGATCCAACTCAGCCGGTTGCCAGCCACGCGGATGCCGACCGCGGAGATCAATGCCGGCAATGAGCTGCGCATTCGCGGCAAGTGCGGTACTCGCAACGTCGCCGTAGGGCGGATCACCGGTAGCGATGTGGAGCCGAAACAGCTCCCGGGCGATTGACCACCCCTCAAAGTCAAGGTGCTTGCGCTCCACCGACGGCGCGGCCAGTCCTTGAGTCCGGACGCCCTCTCCCAAACGCCCGCGCAAGCCCGGAATGTCATACGCCCAGATCCAGCCCAG
>CAYTGY010000422.1:317-3065 GCA_964437265.1 uncultured Spirochaetaceae bacterium
CATGTCTCTGTCGGCATCGCCATGGGCGCCAACCAGCACGGGGTCATACGTTCGGTTACGATAGAAGACCGCAGCACGTTTGAGACTCGCCGCTCGTAGCGAGTTGCGACCGCGCGACCGTTCAAGCGCGCACAACAGACTGACGCAGGAGAGTCCCCCCATAGCGTACCGGGCCGGGTCAATCTCGCTTCCGGGGCCGCTTCGCGCCACGGGCACAACACCGGGATACGCCCCCTCAGGACCAGTGCGGATCTGATTGCGCACGGCGAACTCGCCAACGTCTGCCGCCACTCGTATGAGCTCCGGATGATCTTCCCGCGCTCGTCGTAGACAATCGTAGAGGGCTACCATCTGGGTCATGGCGCGCGCGGAATTCTGGAGGTTCACCGCGCCGGGCAGTGCAGACACGCTTGCCGGTTGAAGCGAATACCAGCCGTCGGTGAAGCTGAAGGCGTCACAAAACGCGCCGTCACTTCGCCGTCCGCCAAGGAAGAACCGGCCTATCTCCACCGCCTCACGACGAGTCACCCGCCGCCCGCCCACACCATCCAGCCGGCAGATCGCAACCGCGGCGGCGATGCTTGACGTTGGGGCGGCCGCAGAGACCATCGGCGTACGGTCCGTGCCGGAAAGGCGAACACCAACACATCCGTCTCCGCGGCGAAATGCCAGCCGCGACCCCAGGTACCTGAGCCGCATGCGCATCACCAGCGACCAGTCCGGTTCGGCGCGCTCAGGCTCGCCCCGCCAGACGGTGCGATGCAGCCGGTCCAGTACCTGCGCCGGAACGGCGTCGTCTCCGGTCCCAATCACCACGGTTCGCGCAACCTCACAATCGCGGCCCGGGGCGCTTCCGGTGCGCCGCCCAACCGGGTACCACCTGGTATCCGGGGCGGTCCCCGGCGCCCCGACGGGTCCGGCGAGTACGCGCGGCTCCTCCCATGACGGTATGCCCACCTGCACTGCCGGCAGTCGCTCGCTCTGAAAGCTCTTCAGGCTCGCCGGCTCTTCGCCGTCTGCCGCCGGCAAGAGGGCTAACCACTGGTGTCTGCCTCCCCCGTAGTAGATACCGGCGGGAACGGGCAGTCGCCGCTCATCAAACGACCAGCCGGCCCGAAGGCCGCCGGTTGGTAGGTCAAGCCGCGTCGGCGGCGGTTCAGTGTAGCGGTTTGCCGGCATCATCCAATTGGAGAGCTCTGGCTCAAGGATGCGATAGTCGATTGACAACCGATACTGCCCATCACGTTGGAATCGCCAGGTCCGCCGGAGCATCAGCGAGTCGTCTCCAAGGTCAAACGAATCCACAATCTCCGCTCCGGTGAGCCGTACCCGGACCACATCTCCGTGCCGTTCGAAGGAGACAGACTCAAGCCAGCCGGTCAAGCTCTGGATCTGATAGATGAGCTCTCCCAACAGTCTGGATCCGTGCAGGACCACCACCCGCTTGCGATCCGGTTCCACGCGGATTGTCACGGACCTACTGCTCCCTGGGAACCCGAAGGAGCCGGATGCCGATGCTATAGCTTGTCTTGTCTTGCGGATAGCTGCCGCGATTGGTCGCCCGTATGTCGGCCTCTCTGCTATTCCACGCATTACCCCGAAGCGACCGCTGCTGCTCCTCAAGCTGCGAGGCAAGGATCACGGTCTGCACCGGTGGCTCTTCGCTTGGGTCGGCCGGCCCCATTGGATCAACGTCGGCAGACCACGCATAGTAACGGGCATCAAATCGCTCCGTACACCACTGCCAGACGTTTCCAAGCATGTCCGGCACACCAAGCGATGATACATTCGCGGAAGTCGCAAAATCGCGCTTCACGGTCCCATCAAAGAAGCCGACGGGCGTGGTAGGACCGCCCTGCCGTGTATAGGGCGGATTGAAATCTTCATACGGGTCATAGCTGCGGTAGTAGTTTGCAACGCGGCTGCGTCGTAGGTCGCCGTACGGTTCGTTGAGCGCAGCTTGGAACGGAAGGATCCGGCGGGTATCTCCAAGCGCGGCGTACTCCCATTCGGCTTCCGTTGGCAGACGGTACCCGTCAGCCTCCGGGTTGAGCTCCAGGGTCACGCGGTCGTAGGCGAGCTCTCGTCCCTCCGAGTAGGAGAGCATGTCCACCAGCAGCGCGGCACCGGTCCAGGTAATGCCGACCAGCGGATGGTCCTCACGTCCGGCTACCGGCTGAACGTTTCCGCCGCTGCGCACCAGACCAAACTGTTCTCCATAGTCCAGGGTCCCCAGTCCCACAATCAGCCGCCCCGGTTCCACCGCCTCGTAGATGCCGTCTTCTCGGACAACAACCAGGTTCCGGTCAAGCGCATACTCGACCAGATCGGAGAAGACCGCGTTGGTCATGGGATACTGCGCCAGATCGAAGGGTTGCGTGAGCGTGATCTGCCGTACCGGTTGCTCGTCAACGTCTCCGGCGGCGTACCCTCGCCGGAATGTTGCGCTCTGGCCCTCCTCCAGGATGGGCACGAACGCAACATCAAGCCGGCCCACGGTGAACGACTCGGGCTCAGAGAGCTCGTACCAGCGTCCGTCGTCGTTGGCCGCACGAACCCGCCACTCGTAGGCGGCCTCCGGCTCGAGCGGCTCCGGAACGCGAGCCTGCAGCGCCTCCGTCTCCAGGCGAGCAACCTCAGTCCCATCACGCGTCACCACCGCCTGGTAGCGGACGGCGCCACGGACCGGGCCCGAGTACAGCCCCACCCAGGGCGTGATGGTCCGCAGGTCGCCGGTGGGCACCTTCA
>CAYTGY010000423.1:0-3065 GCA_964437265.1 uncultured Spirochaetaceae bacterium
TGCGGTGAATCTCATGGTGCATGACGCTGCGGAGTATGTCCTCGAGGATACTCAGGCGCCGCACCTGGTCTGCGCCGGCCTCACTCCCGGCTCTGCTCACCAGCGCTGAGTACCTTGGCCCAAGCGCGCCAACAAGAACATCGATTGGCTGCTCAGCACGTCTGGCGCGTCGCAGCTCCTCTACATCAATCAACGCGCCGCCGCGGAGCAACGATGCGGTTAGCTGCCGTTCATCCAGATTGTGGTAGTGCTTCATGCGCACCACCCAATTGACGTTCTGAAGATCAATCTGGAGCCCAATGAGCCTGAGCGCAACCGCCTGATCAGCCTGCCGAAGCGTCAACGCCTGCTCCCGCAGATGCGAGAAGTACCACGTGTCAAGGGCCACCTCAACCAAGAACAGGGTTCCGGCCTCCCCGGCAGCCGGCAGCCGCGACTCGAGTATCTCCTCATACTCGGTATCAGAGAGCGCAGCCAGGACCTCGTCACGGTTGCTCGCATTGACTATCTCATCCACCGGCAATTCGCCGGCCGGTGACTTTCCGGCCGGGCCGCCACGCAACAGATACGGAACCTTGTCGTCTATGGACCGCTGCCGGACGGTGTGGTCGAACCAGAGCCGAAGGGCGTGTTTCAGGGTCGCCACCTGGTACTGTCGAATGACCGCCCGGGTGAACGCCCGAATCTCCGACGGAATGTAGCGGTCCAGCCCGGCAAGCGACTCGCGTTCAATACGGATCAGCTCGAGCTCCAAGAGCTTCACATCACCGGTGCTGGTGTATACCGCAAGCGCCTGCTCATACGCGGTGCCGGCAAGAAGGTTGACGGCCTCCACAAACGTGCGGGCGCGCGCGATCGCTCGGTAGAACGACTCGTCGAGCAGCTTGCTGATTCGCCCCCGGAGCTTTGCGTTGATGAAACCATACGTGGAGACGGCTGTCCTCACCGAATGCCTCCGGTGGCCACAAGCGTCACAATCTGCGCCACAGCCTCCCTGAACCGCGGATCTCCGGATGGGTCCAGCGAGGCTTCCTGCTCGCGAACCTGCGCCTCAGCCTGTGCTACTCGCTCATCCTGCTCCTCGCGAATCGCAGCCACCGCCTCTCGCACGCGTTGGTCCGCAGCCGCCTCCGCATCCCGGACGCGGCTACTCTCCTCCTCAGAGACCGCCGAACGAATCTCCGTCGCACGGGCCCGCGCCTCCTGGACAATCTCCTCCGCACGGGCCTCAGCGCGGAGCACATCTTGGATTACCTCAAGCATCGCTTAGCCTCCTGGAAATCGTTCCTTTTCCGCCGCATGCAGCTTGGACACCACCGAAGCGGCGTCCGGCTTGGCCAGCAACGACTGCTTGAGAGAATCATCGCGAAACAGGAGGGTGATCCGCTTGAGCAGCCGCAGATGCACCAACTCGCTGGATGCGCTGAGCAAGAAGAAGAAGTGAACCGGCTGATCATCAGGGGCACCAAAGGCTACGCCGTCGCGGCAAAGACCAACAACTATTGGGGGTGTACCCGGCGGGTTGTCCTCCGGCCGACGCACATGCGGGACAGCCACCCCGTGACCAAGCGCAGTCGAGGAGAGCCGTTCGCGAGCCAGAAGCAACTTCACGTACCGCTCTGCATTGGAAATCACCGTTCGTCCCAAGAGCGGTTCAATCAGCTGCCGCAGAACCTGCGCGGGGGCTCCGGGGAGGAGGTCCTCAACCACCAGACGCTCATCCAGCATCTGCCCCAGACGAACAATCCCATCGGTCGCCTCGAGGAAGGGCGCGAGCTCGTTTCGCGGCAACACCTGCATTCGCGACAGAAGCCAGTCGTCCAGGACCGAGCGCATGAACCGCCACTGTCCGCCAACCTTGGCGCACGGGATCTCCTGGCGTGCAATCATCCGCTGAATGGTACGCTCAGCCAATTTGAGGTATGCAGCTGCCTCACCAAGCGTGAGCACTTCATCGCTGACAAAGGAATGTCGCTCAATGGCGTCTGTTGTCATCTGTTGACATAATAGTCAACGCCGGTACTGCGGTCAAGCGACCGGTTGCAGAACCATGGCGATTGACCGCAAGGCCTGCGGCGAGTAGTTGCCAATCTCAGCCCGGGCACCGTACCATGACGCGTAATGACCGGAAGAGAGCGAATCGTCAACTGGGCCGTGCGCGTCATTCTGGACGCCCTCTGCCGCATAGACAAGGAGTGGATCAGCGCAATTCCCCGGAAGGGAGCGGCGATCATGCTCAGTAACCACACATCGGTCTTCGAAGGGCCCATGTACTATGCGTTCATCCAGCCACGAAAGACCTCCAGTATGGCAAAGCGGGACGCGTGGCAGAACCCATTCGAGCGGTTCTTCATGAACACTTGGAACATGATTCCGGTGGATAGAGGCAAGGTGGATCGGCGTGCAATTGCCGCCTGCTTTGAGGCCGTTCGCCGGGGGATGGTCTTGGGTATTGCGCCTGAGGGTACGCGCGCCAAGGATGAGGTGCTCCAGCACGGGTTTCCGGGCGCCACGCTGATTGCCGCCCAGGCGAGGGTACCCATCTATCCGCTGGCCCAGTGGGGCTTCCGGTCTCTGCCAAGCAACATCAAACGCATCCGCAAGACCCGGGTCCACGTACGAGTGGGAACACCGTTTCTCCTGGAGAAGGCCGATGGAACGTCGGTCAGCGGCAAGGACCGTCGCCAGATGACGCACGAGATGATGTACCAGATAGCACGGCTGCTGCCGCCGCGTCTGCGCGGCCCGTACGCCGACCTTTCACAGATGACCGAGCAGTTCATCCGGTACGTGTAACCACAAAGAACGGCCGCCGCACCCCGGAAGGTACGGCGGCCGGTGGTCTGTCCATCAGCACCGGCAACTCGGCGCATCAGTTTTTGCACGCGCTACGGAGTCACATCCGGAACATTGAAGGTGAAGTAGTCGTAGTCGTAGTTGTAGTCGTTCAGGCCATAGGGGAGCGCGTACGCGGTCACCCAACCGTAGAGCGGGTTGTTTGTGCCGCTGAGGGCGGCGGCGGTAGCCTCGGTGTCGTTCTCCTCGTAGGGGTCCTCCCCTGCGCA
>CAYTGY010000424.1:0-3056 GCA_964437265.1 uncultured Spirochaetaceae bacterium
TGACGGGTACCGCAGCGAGCGGCTGCCTGCGAACCTGATCCAGGCGCAGCGCGACTACTTTGGCGCGCACACCTACGAGCGTGTGGACAAACCGCGCGGGGAGTTCTTCCACACCAACTGGACCGGAAGCGGCGGGGACGTAGCCTCAGGGACATATAACGCGTAGCGAGGATTGATCTGAGAGTATAACTCCTGTTATACTCTCAGCATGAAGACTGCAATCTCGCTCCCGGATGAGCTCTTCGCGCGTGTCGAGCGGACCGCCCGGCAACTCGGCATCGCGCGAAGCCGGCTCTTCGCTCGAGCCGTTGAGGAGTTCCTGCGCCACCACGATCCCGATCAAGTGACTCGGGCGATCAACGCGGTGGTGAATCAGGAGGATGAGGGTCTGGACCCGGTTGTGGCCCGGATCCAGTCGATCTCTGTGTCGGGCGAAGCCACCGATGACCCGTGGTGAGATCTGGTGGGGGAACCTCCCACAGCCGTATGGAAGTGAACCAGGATTGCGGCGGCCGTTTCTGATTCTTCAGGCCGACAGTTTCAACCGCAGCAGCCTCCGGACCGTGATATGCGCGGCCATCACATCGAATCTGCGGTTGGCGGACCTGCCGGGGAATGTCATGCTTCCGGCCGTGGCGTCCAACCTTCCGAAAGACTCAGTGGTCAATGTCTCTCAGATCGTCACAATCGATCGCCGATTCCTCACCGATCACGTCGGTGCGATCAGCGGCAGCCTCATGAACACGGTAGAGGAGGGAGTACGGCTCGTACTGGAGCTCGGGTAGCGGCATCTGCGCCCAGATCACCCGCCGCGCTGGGCCCCCCGGCGTTGTTGCCCCGGGTTGAACGAGCTCTTGCCGCCGCGTGAGGCGCCGTCAAAGCGCTGCCTCCCGTGCGGATGCTCACGGCTGCGGCGCTTTCCGCCGCTCGTCGGCTCATCGGATTCTGCCACGGTGTCTTCCGCGACGGTTGTCTCCTCAGGCTCTTCCTGCTTTACCGTGTCCTTGGCGTAACAGCAGTGCTTGTACTTCTTGCCGCTGCCGCAGGGGCACGGATCGTTTCTTCCTACTTTCATTGTGTGTTCACCTCTCTATGCCAAGCAGTCGAGTACCTCAGCCTTGGCCTGCGCCACCGCGAACGCGTCCAAGGCAGCGTCGAGGACGTGCATTTCCTCGCAGCTCATGATGCGCTCTCGCTCATCATCGCTGAGTCCAAACTTCCGCTCCGCCAGCCGCACAAGAACTTCCCGGCTGCGCTGCAGCGACCCGCGCTCGAGTCCCTGCTCGAGTCCCTCTTTCAGCAGCTCCTGTCCGTACGTCATCATTCCGCCCTCTACCTCATGATACTGCATCCGCGATGCCACCGCTACAATCAGGCGCACATCGCTCCGGCTCTTTGTTGCCACGTACACCCGCTCGATCAGTTCCACCAGCGGCCGAAGCGCCGGATTCTGCTCGGCGCGGTGCAACAGCTCCACGAGCAGCTCCGCGGTTCGCTCGGCTATGCGTAGGCGAACGTGCTTGAGTGCGAGCAACCCCAGCACTGACCGTAACGACCCGGTGATCTGCTCATCCGGGATCTCCGCAAGGTTCACCAGGTGGGGCTCAAACCGCGGCGTGTACCCAGCTGCGGTGTTGCCTGCTACCAGGTCGGCGAACTGCAACGGTTGCGTCCACGCACGCTCGCCGTGGTAGAGCACCACCGGGACGATCTCCGGCAGCAACCGCGGCGGGTGCACGGGAGTCTCGCCTGACGACTCGGCCGTTCCAGTGAGCTTCTGCCACAGCACCGCCATGTAACGGAGCAGCTGCAGGCTCACCCACCGCTCGGGCGTGCACTTGTGTTCGTAGAGCACGTACACGTATGCCGGCTCACCGCCGGGCGGCTCAAAGCGCAACAGCAGATCCGTCCACCGCGTGCGCTCCCGCGGGTCCACGAGCGACTCAGGCTCCACGCTCACCGCGGCCCCGCAGAGCCGTGCGGCGTGCTCCTGCGGCAGGAGCAGCAGCGTCAACTCCTTCGCCGTAGCCGGATCACCAAACGCCGCGCGAAACAGGGTGTCATAGGGATTGTTGTTGGTTGTCACACTATGAAGAGACGGTGGTGATGTTGCCGGTGCTTCACTAATCGGGGAAAGATACCGGTCGAACAGACAAACCAGTCTACGCCAGAAACTGGTACACCGTCATCAGAGCGGTCAGCACCAAGAAGCCGGCGCCGATCAGCCACTGCTGAAACGACAACCGCTTCTCAACGCTCTCGAATCGCCTATCCACATAGTGAATCAGGTCCTCAAATCGCTTGTCGACCTGGTCGAATCGCTTGTCCATGTAGTGAACAAGCTCCTCAAAGCGTTTGTCGATCTGCTCAAAGCGTCTCTCGATCTGCTCGAAGCGTCTCTCGACCTGCTCAAAGCGCCTGTCGATCTGTTCGAAGCGCTCCTCCTGGCGCGCTACCCGTTCGGCGATCTCTCGCTGACTCTGGTAGAACTCAGGCGGCAACTGGACCATGGGCGGCAGCGCGGCTGCGACTCCCCGAGTCTGCATACGCTCGGCGAGCTCATCTACGAGTGACTGGAATTGGGACTCAGTCAGATCCATCGCTTGGTTCCTCACATAAGTATACCACGCACCGCAGGTCCGTGGTGCTTCAGTTCCCGGCAAAGAAAGCCCGCCCGGGGCTTCGCCTATGGCCGCATCCGCAGTCGTGCTACCACACCGGGCGGGGTACGCTGAGACCGGCCAGAGCCGGCCGACGGGACCGGTTCACACCAAGGCATCCACCGTCGGTGTGAGCTGGGGCTACGAGCGGGCAAGACCAGGCGAAAGCCTATGTTGTTGTTACCAAGTGTCGCCGAAAGGCGCGGGAACGCGCAAGGGCTATGTGGGCAAACACCGACTGCATGTGATCGGCGTACTCCCGCTGATCCCACCGGCCGGCTACATAGGTCTGGTAACCGGCAACGGCGCGGCGCCGCGCCAGGGAGCGTTTTTTGCGCCCCGCGTAGATGCCGGTCGGTCTGACCAGAAAACCCAGAAAGGGAACACCCTGGTCTG
>CAYTGY010000425.1:0-2996 GCA_964437265.1 uncultured Spirochaetaceae bacterium
TTGCGACCAATCCAACCGTAGAGGGGGACACCACCGCGCTCTACGTTGCCCGTCTGGTACGCGAACATGGCGTCACGGTCTCTCGTCTGGCGCTGGGGCTTCCGGTGGGCGGTGATCTTGAGTACGTGGACCGCCTCACCATTGAGCGCAGCTTGCGCGGGCGGACGCCGCTCTCCTGAGCGCGGTGCGGCGTAGCATCAGCTCATCAATCGGAGCACCAGTACCGAGTAGTCGTTGTGTGACATCCGCTGGACACCGGCGTCCAGAATGAGCCCGGTCTTGCGGCACAGATCATGCAGATAGGAGAGATAGTAGAGCCCAAGATCGATGTTGAGCGTGGACTCCGGTAACGCCTCATAGAACTCCGTCATTGAATGCGACCCCACATCTACGCCGCGCTTCTCCTCCACCTTCTCCTTCAGTTCCAACAGCGAGCTGCCGGCGGTGATCACCGACACCTCGAGCCGGCTCCGATGTGACTCAAACGAGCCCTCCGCCACATGGATAGTCCAGCCGATGGTGGAGGTCTTTCCGGCCACCTCCATCTTCTTGCGTATGGTGCGGCGAACATCATCATTCTGGTAGAGCTCAACCACGCGGTCTTCCGCAACGCCGGCGCTTTGGGCGAAGGTCTGCATGGTCTGCGCCTGCAGGTTGTTCACAATTTCCAAGAGCACCAGCGTGAGATACTCGGGTACCTCGCGGCGCTCCATGTAGCGAAACACGATCTTCCGGAACCGGGAGCTGATCTCCACGCCGCGACCGCCGGAGTCCGCGGCGGCCAAACGCTGGAGCAGCCCGGACCCAAGCGCCGCCAGCACCTCCCGCGCGGCCGGACCGGAGTTGGGCCGTTCCTTCTCAAGGGAGGTCAGCAGCTTCTGCACATACTTCCTCGCCGCCTCCGTAGTCACGTTTGCGGTCTCCACGTTGGACTGAGAGAGGAGCGTCTGGGTGTCCCGGCGGAACGCGGAGTTCAGAAGGCCGTGGCCAACCGACTCAGAGAGCTTGGTGAGCTGGTCCCGGTGGAGAAGAAAGTCCGCGCTCACCACCTCAAGGCGGTGGACGAACCCTTGTTCAATGAGCCGGGTGAGCGTTTTGGTCTCCAGAGTGTTGATCTGCAGACCGTACGCATCCGCGCCTCCGGCCAGCTTGACACGAGCAAGACGTTTTCCGCGGGAGAGCAAGTAGCTGGAACCCTCGCTGGTGGGCACCATGATGATGGGCAAACTCTCTTCCGTCGCCACGGGCCCATACTACGCCTTACAGCATGAGGGTGTCCAATCGAATGAATCGGCTCATACACTCCTAACGCAGCCGTGGCAACCATCATACCCACATGGAAGTGAACGTCATCAGCCACTCCCCAACCATCTCCGTGATAGCCGTGTCCGGTGAGATAGACATGTACAATGCGGACCAACTCAAGAGCGCAATCAGCGACCTCTTCCAGGACGGCCGCACCGCCGTTGTCCTGGACCTGTCTGAGCTCGTGTACATCGATTCCAGCGGAATCGGCGTGTTGATCTTCGCCGTGTCACAGGCAAGACGCGCAGAGATTCCGTTGTGGCTCGCCGGTATCCACGGTACACCGCGCAAGATCATCAAACTCACCAGCCTCCTGGAGTTCTTTCCTGTCGTGGACACCGTGCAAGACGCGATACAGCGGATCAATCAGGCATAGAGGAACGCATGGACATCAAGACAGACACATCATTGCCGGGCATTGTGGTTGTGCGCCTTTCCGGAGAGATGGATCTCTATCATGCCAATCGGCTTAAGGACACCGTGGTTGCGCACTGGTCCGACGGCGCACGGCGGATCGTGGTAGATCTGGGAGAGCTCACCTATATCGACTCCAGCGGGATTGGGACACTGCTCTACGTCACCACCGCCGGCCGGCGGCGCAACGCCGCCGTTCGCTTCGCTCGCGCCCGGGGCTCCGTGTTGAAGGTTATCACACTCACCAGGCTCGCGGGCTTTCTCCCCCTGGCGGACTCGGTAGATGAGGCCGTTGAGGCGCTTTCTTCCTGGGAGACCGGAGAGAACCGGCAGCGCCGGCACGTGGGGATAGTCGTTGATCCGGAGAGCCCGCTCTTGGTCACCGAAGGGATGTACCACAAGACGTTTCACATCGGGTTTTCCCAGATACGCAGACTGAGCAACCTGATCGCGCAGCAGGCTCCCACGGAGGTGCAGGAGTTCAACATTCTGGAACAGCAGATCAGCGAGCTGATCAAGAACGCCGTCAAGCACGGGAACAAGAACGACGCGTCCAAGGCGCTGGACGTCTGGTTCTCATTCAGCCGCAGTCATGCACACCTCATTGTGAAAGACCAGGGCACCGGCTTTACGGAGATTGAGCGGTGGAACGAGTTCTACCAGAAGAAGATGGAGTGCTACCGCACCCACGACTTTGACCGGATGATGGACTACCTGTCATTCCGGACCGAAGACAGCGACGACTACGACGGCGGAAACGCCATGTTCGCCGCAGTGGAGTACTGGAACCAGGGCGTTGTCTTTAGCGCAGAGCGGAACACCGTTGGCGTCAAGCGCACCTTCTCGTTGCCGGAGACCGGATAGGAGTTGGCTACAACCTGACCTCTTGCGGGACAAACTTCACAATCCCGTAGGTAACGTCGTCGTTGAGATGCTGGGACCCGCGAAACCGCTGGAAGTCGTCCTGGATTGCGTCGTTTATGGCCTCAACCGGCTTGTCCGCCGTTCTTTTGAGCGTGGCGGCCACCCGTTCCAGCTGGTACACCTCGCCGTCGGCGTTTTCCTGCTCCACCAACCCGTCGGTCAACACAAAGAGGATGTCTCCGAGGACCGGCACGAACCGGCTGAGACGGGGCGTGAGATCCGCCACCACGCCAATGGGCAGATTGCGACGGCCGGCGGTCAGCTTGAGAAACCGGCCGCCCCTCAGCACAAATACGTGCGAGTGCCCCATGTCGCACATGATCAACTCACCGCGGTACTCATCAATTTCCACG
>CAYTGY010000426.1:0-2995 GCA_964437265.1 uncultured Spirochaetaceae bacterium
CGCCTGATGGATGTTGTAGTCTCGCCCCTGGAACTGAACCTGAGAAACGCGTTCCAACTCCACGGTTGCGACGATCACCGCAGGTGTGTCCATTTCCCGGGCGAGCTCTTGCACCTTCCGAGCAACGCCGCGGATCAGCGGGGCGGCATCGGCCCCAAGCATGTTGGCGCTCAGGACGGTCGCTGAGCCAATGGAGGCCTCGATCGCCGGCAAAAGCGCATCCGCCAGAATGGGCGCGGGGCTTACGCCTTCCGCGTCAAGGACCGACGTAAGCAGCACGGCGGGGGTTGACGGCGGATTGTACACGAACCGGACCGCCGCGCCGGTAAACTCATAGCGGCTACCATCTGCGCTGAGGACCGGCATCGCGTCAACGATGATCGGGGATTCATCCAACGTGAGCGCCAGTACCGGTGCTGTTGCCGTTCCGAAGTCCGACGTCGGCACCACGTCACTGAACCGAGCCTCGCCTTCCACAACAGAGAATTCGACCGGCATGGCGGCAACGGTGAACCGAGCAGGTCCCTCGTTGTAGGTCAACTGCACGGTTGGCAGCGGACCGCCGGTGGTGACCAGATCCATCGCGTACTGCGGCCCCTGCCGTCCTCCGCCATCCAGCCACTGATCCCCGGCTTCCATCCGAAGGCCGGACGCAAAGCCTTCAAGCTCATTCTTGGCGTTCCGACCGGCTTCCGAGTCCGGATCAGCCAACAGAGCACGAAAGGCGAGCGCCATCGACTGCGAATAGAGCCCTTGCGACCGCGCCTCTTGCGACTCACGGAAGAGGCGGTTCGCATCCGTCTCAGCCGAGGATTGCGGTTGAGTCGACGGTTGGTCTGCCGAAGCGTCCGACCGCGAGGCACCGCCGGTCGACTCCCGCGCCGCCGGTTCAGGTCCGGCGTTCGTTGTGGCGCAGCCTGTCGCCACGGCCACTACACACAGTACTACGAGCAGCTGCTTCACCATTCCACCTCCCATATGAGTGGGGTCTGCCGGGATGCAATCTCAGCGAGCGTCACGTGCGTGGTGACGCTACGTCCATTCTCCGCCACGTCTCCCAAGCTCGCCGTGACAATCTTGGCGGGCGCGTCTATTGAAAAGGTCAGCGTGTACCGTTCCAGGTCGTCGGCAAGTGAGGAGTCGGGGGCTCCGCCGCCGGGAATCAGCAGCTGGGTGAAGTGGGTGCGCCCGCCTCCCGCAGCGAGCGAGAACGGGGTAGCCCCCGGCGCGTAGAACTCGTTGAGCGCCCGGATGGAATCGAACGCAATACGGGCGCGGACGATCACCTGCCCAAGCTCTTGGTCGTCTTCTATGCCGTACCGGTCCAGAGCGATGCCGTCGGTGTGCGCGGCTGCCCGGGTGAAGTCGGCGCGGGTCACCGGGAGCGGGCGGATGCCGGAATCTTGATCGAATACTCCAAGATTGTATGCTTCGCGGTCAATACGATAGGTCAGCTCGATGGTCCCGCTCCCATCGGCATCTATGTCGAGGACTGTTTCAACGCTGAGGCAGCCGAGCAGCAGGGCTGTTGCGGCAACAATGCAGAGCGTACGCGCGGTGGCCTTCATGGGGCCGATAGTAGTACGAATCCGACCGGTGCACAAGGTTGAGCAACGTATGCTATCACGCGCCGCTCAGCGTGACGACTGTCTTGCCGAAACCGCCCTGCTCAGGGTGAGCATATGTGAACGACGCTACGTGCGGATTCGACGCCAGGAGATCGCGGACGCCCGTCTGAAGGACGCCGCCGCCGGTGCCGTGGATGATGCTGAACTGCGAGAGCCCGGAGAGGAGCGCCGCATCTATCTGCCGGTCAACCTCATCCACCGCCTCTGCAAGCCGTTTGCCGCGGAGGTCAAGCTCGAGCGGCGCGTGTGCGCCGCCGGAACCGCTGTACTCCACCTCCGGGCCTCGCTGGAGTCGTGCCGGCTCCAACACCCGCAGATCGCCGGCGGGAACCGGAAGCTTCAACGCGCCGGCTTGTATGATCCAGGTGTTACCCTTTCCCGCCCGCTGCACGGTTCCGGTCTTTCGCGTGCTGAGAATCTCTACCCGATCTCCAATCCGCGGTTCCGCGGCGTTCGCGGTAGCGTCGGGGTTCCGCGGTGACGTGGTTTCTCGAGCAGACAACCGAGCGGAGAGATTCGCGCGTTGAGTGCCGGCGTACTCGTCGAGCTCACTGATAAACTCCTTGACCTCCCCGGTTCGTTTGCGCGTTATCTCAGTTTCGCGCAGCTCCCGCACCAGATTCTCCAGCCGACGACGCGCTTCTGCTGAGAACTGGTCAAACTCGCGTAGCTTCGCCGCACGCAGCTCGCGTTCCCGCCGATCCAGATCCGTTGCTGATTCCTCCAGCTGCGCACGTTGCTGCTGCAGCTGCTCCATGGTTGATTCCAGCTCAGTTTCTCGTTCTCTCAGCCGCTGCTCCTCGGTTGTCAGGCGCCGGATAATGGACGCGACGTCCTGTTCCTCACCGGTAAGATAGCCGTCGGCCGCGGCTATGATTGGGTTCGGGATCCCTTGGCCGGCAGCGATCTCCACCGCATGGCTCGCACCGGGCACGCCGGGGACAATGTGGTAGGTCGGCCTGAGGCTGGTGGGGTCGAACTCCACCGATGCGTTCCCCGCCGTTGGGCGGGTGTATCCGTAGTGTTTGAGGACGCCGTGATGGGTGGTCACGACCGTGAAGGGCCTACGGTCAACCAACTCGTCAAGGATCGCCCGCGCGAGTGCGCCTCCCTCCTGCGGGTCCGTGCCGGAGCCGAGCTCATCCAGGAGAACAAGAGACCTCTTGCCGGCGGAGTTTAGGATGGCGGCTATGTTCTGCATGTGGCCGCTGAAGGTGGAAAGATTCTGCTCCAGGCTTTGCTCGTCGCCAATGTCCGCGAAGACGTCGTCAAACACCGGCACCTCCGAGTCCGGTGCGACGGGGAGCTACAAACCGACCTGGTTCATCAGGGCAAGTAGACCGGCGGTCTTGAGGCTCACGGTCTTG
>CAYTGY010000427.1:0-2987 GCA_964437265.1 uncultured Spirochaetaceae bacterium
TGGTCTGCCCGTTGCCAATGGGCCGCGGGCGATTCTCATACGCCGCGCGCTGCTCATCGTCCGGGACAAACCGATAACGGGGTACCGCACGCATCGCCTCCAGCACGCGGCTGCTCGTGATTCCCTGACCTTCAAGATACCGTTCCACCATCACCTCTCGCTCTGCTTGTCGCTCCCACGGACCGCTCTGTGCAACGGCCACCGCCGGCAGCACTACCGCGACCGCACAGATTGCCGTGCAGCGTCGCACGTCCAAACTACGCCGGCACCTTCCCATTTACCATCCTCCCTTCCGCCTTGATCCGCTCCAAACGCTCGTGAGTGAAGCCGTGTCCGGCGGACATGAATGCACTGTTATTGTGTAGCAGCGGCTCCTCCATGAGCCGGCTCCCGTGCGCTTCGACCAGGCGATCGAACAGCGGCGTACCGGGAACCGGCGAGTACTCGCTAATGCTCACGCGGATGCCCAGCCGCTCCACGTCTTCCAGGGTCCGCATCACCGTCCGGGCGTGCTGCCCCGGCACGCCTGCCAAGACATAGGCGGTGATCTGGGAACCCGCGAAACCGGATGCGCGGAGCGCGACCACGGCTGCGTGCAACTGGTCAAGACTCAGCTTCGCATCAAGGGCTTGGTGAAACGCGCTGTCCGTACTCTCTACTCCCAGTCTGATCTCCTGGAACCCTGCGCGAGCAAGCAAATCAGACAGCTCGCGGGTCACGGCATGCACGTGCAACGCATTCGGCACAAAGAACCGGAGCGTGCGCTCGCCAAATCTGCCGATCACCGATGTGAGAAACGGGACCAGCGACCGATCCGCAGCAACCAGAAGCGCATCATCATAAAACGCGAAGTCCCGGATACCGGCTGCCACCATTGCGTCCAGATGCTCGAGCCAGGCCTGGGTCGGATGCACGATGAACTCCCCGAACAGCCGGCCTGAGGCGCAGTACTCGCAATGAAACGGGCACCCATCGCTGAGCTTGATGATGCCGGCGCCATGATACCAGCCGGGCTCCGCCACAGGGGTCACCGGAAACGGGTCTTGTGGCACCGGCAGCCCCAGATCAGGAAGCAGACCGCGCATTGCCGGCTCCGCGGCGCCGGCCACCACGTGGTCGGTCTGAAGCGCCTCCCGGCAATGCTGCGGTAGCAGTGTCGCGTAGACGCCCCCCGCCACAACGGGGACTCCGGGTCTGACCGCGCGAGCCGTCGTCGCCGCCTCCGCGGCTCCGGGGTACCAGTAGGTCATGCCGGTCGCGATGGTCACCAGATCAGGGTCGAACGACGCAATGGACTCCGCAACAACGTCCGGCAAGATTCCGTAGCGAGCGAATCCGCGAGGAACGTGCGCAACGGCAGAGGGTGTGGGCACGGTTGTCCGAAAGGTCTTGCCGCGGCCGGGTCCGCCTGCATGGTAGCCGGCACGCCGCGGTGCGCCCAATTCAGCCACGCTCCGGGGTTCCGCCGGGTCAAGGCAGTCCAGAAACCGGACGTCGTATCCACCCCCGGCAAGCCACGTCCCCAATCGCATCAGTCCCAACGGCAATGCGTACAGGTCGTAGTATGCGAAGTCGTAGACCGGCGGGTTGATCAAGAGTGCCCGCGGTCTACCGCTGTGCCGGTCCGCCAATTCGCTCCTCCTGCCACTGCTCAAGGAGACCCCACGCTTCCTGATAGCAGTTGCTCCGATTCAGCCGGTCCCGTAGCTCATCCGCACCGGGAAAGCCGGCAAGGTACGTCTTGTAGAAGCGCTTGATGACATCATAGTGCTTCCAGTGTTCCCATGTCTGCTCGTAGAGCGCAAGATGCCGGCGCAGCAACGCCAGACGCTCGGGCTCCGCGGCGCTCCGGAACATCCCTGAACGCCCCTGAGCATTGAAGAAGTACGGGTCTGCAAAGACAGCTCTTCCAACCATCATCCCGTCCGCGCCGGTGTGCGCACACCGTTGTCCAATCTCAGACAACGCAGTGATGTCGCCGTTGCCCAATATGCGCGTACGCGGAGTATCGGCCGGCTGGACGGCATTGCGCAGTCTCACCGCAACCCGCAAGGACTCCCAGTCCACCTCGCCGCCGTAGAGTTGGTCCGCCAGGCGCATATGGAGCGTGATCGCAGACGGCCGGTGCTCAAGGAGGAAACCGACCCACTCCTCCGCCACCGGCCGGTCGGTCCCAATCCGGGTCTTGATGCTTACCGGGAGCCCGGACTCGCCGGCCGCGGCCAACAGCTCAGCAGTACGTGTGTGGTCGTGGATGAGCGCCGCCCCGGCACCCTTCTTCCGGATCTTGCGAGCGGGACAGCCCATATTGATATCCACACCGTCGAATCCCAGGTCCCGAACCGTCGCCGCCGCCACGGCAAAGGCGTCGGGGTCGCTCCCCCACAGTTGCGCCACCAGTGGCCGCTCTACAGGAGCGAATCGCAGTCGTCCCCAGACCCAGCCGCGCTCGTGAGAGAACGCAATTGCGCGGCGAGGCGGCCTGGCAATGACGTCGGCCTTCACAAACTCGGTAACCATGACGTCAGGTTTCCCACACTCCGCCACCACCTGCCGGAAGACCGTGTCCGTCACGTCCTCCATAGGCGCCAATGCGGTGATTGGTGATGGTAGCTCAGCCCAGAAGCCGGTCACTCTCAAAGTCTACGTGCGTGAGGAGGGGCGAATCAAGCGGCCGGGGGGACAGACTTGGTCGGAACGGTGCGACTATCAAATCATCAGTCAATGGAATCCGTCACTGAAGTTGCACGGACACGGGTGCATTCTCCTTGACAGTGCGACAAGACGGGGGGATGCTGGAGCTTGTATGGCACGCATTACGGTAATTGGTCCTGAAGAAGCCGGCGGAGAACTGGCAAAGGTCTACCGCAGGTTCACCAAATCGCGCGGAAAGCTAGCGAATGTGCACATGATCGCCAGCCTCAATCCCAAGGCGATCACCGCCCACATGGACCTGTACATGACGGTGATGTTTGGCTCCTCGCCGT
>CAYTGY010000428.1:0-2984 GCA_964437265.1 uncultured Spirochaetaceae bacterium
GAGCAGCTCTACAACATCTTCCTTGAGAACGACTGCTCGCTGGTTGAGATCAACCCGTTCGCGCTGGTGGAGGACAACAAGCTGGTCGCCCTGGATGCGAAGGTCAACTTCGACGACAATGCGCTCTTCAAGCACCCGGACATTGAGGCGATGCGCAATCCGGAGGAGCTCTCCGCAGATGAGACCGCCGCAAAGAAGGCGGGGCTTGCGTTTGTGAGCATGGACGGATACATCGGCTGCATGGTCAACGGCGCCGGCCTGGCGATGGCAACCATGGACATCATCAAGCTCTATGGTGGAGAGCCTGCGAACTTCTTGGATGTGGGCGGCAGCTCCAATCCACAGAAGGTGGTGGACGCGCTCTCCATCATCACCGGCAACCCCAAGGTGAAGGCGATCCTGGTCAACATCTTCGGCGGGATCACTCGTTGTGACGACATCGCAAACGGGATCCTGGAGGCGATGAAGCAGATCAAGATCGACGTGCCGATGGTGATCCGACTCATCGGCACGAACGACAAAGAGGGCCGGCAAATCCTCAACGACGCCGGACTCGAAGTTGCCGAACAGCTTGGCGACGCCGTTCAAAAAGTCGTCGCCTCAGCGTAAGGGAAACACTATGAGTATCCTAATCGACGAGAACACCCACGTACTGGTTCAGGGGATCACCGGAAGAGACGGTAGCTTCCACGCGCGACAGATGGTTGGAGACGGCACCACTGTGGTTGCCGGCGTTACACCGGGAAAGGGCGGACAGAAGCTGGATGAGATCCCGGTCTACAACAGCGTCGCGGACGCACAGGCACACTTCAGCATCGACGCTTCAGTCATATTCGTCCCGGCCAAGTTCGCCTCAGCGGCAATCCGCGAGGCCGCCGACGCGGGCGTCAAGCTCATCATCTGTATTACCGAGGGCGTCCCGGTCCTGGAGATGGTGGACAGCTACCGGTACGTCAAAGACCTGGGAAGCCGCCTGATAGGGCCCAACTGTCCCGGGCTCATCTCTCCGGGCAAGTGCAAGATCGGTATCATGCCGTACAAGATTCACAAGCCGGGCAACATCGGCGTGATCAGCCGCAGCGGAACGCTCACCTATGAGGTGGTCTACAACCTCACCACCGCCGGGATGGGTCAGAGCACCTGCGTGGGCATCGGCGGTGACCCCATCATCGGCAGCACCTTCATCGACATGCTCGAGCTCTTTGAAGCGGACCCGGACACCACCGGCGTGGTGGTCATCGGCGAGATCGGCGGCGAGGACGAGGAACGCGCCGCTGAGTTCATCAAGACCAAGATGAGCAAGCCGGTGGTCGCCTTCATCTCAGGCCGCACCGCCCCTCCGGGAAAACGCATGGGCCACGCCGGCGCCATCATCTCAGGCGGCAAAGGCACCCCACAGGCAAAGGTAGCCGCGTTCAAAGACGCCGGGGTCTCGGTGGCGGACAAGCCGGATGAGATTCCGGGGTTGATGCGAAAGGCGCTGGCGAAATAGGTCGCAAGCTCACCGGCAGGACACCATTACGCCGGGAAGGTCATGGACCTCAGCTATCCATCGACCATCGGGGTCGCCCGGCGCGCGCAGCGCCTGAAGCACGTACTACTCGACTCGAAGGCAGTCGAGTTGCCACGGCTCGGGCGCGGTGCAGACAACCAGGCATTGTGCGGTCGGATTGTCCGCGTGGAACGAGCGCAGCCCGGCCAGGTCCGCGCCGTCTATGGCCGGCCGGCTCTTGAACTCCTCAGCAATAGCCGGCCGGCCGGCGACCTCGATAACCAGATCTACTTCAGCACCGTTATTGGTGCGCCAGTAGTAGATCCGCTGGTCGACGCCGCTGTAGTCCAGGCGACGATTGGTCTCCTGGATCATGAACTGCTCAAAGAGCCGTCCCCTGAGCGCCGGCTCGGGTTCCGTCGTAAGCCGCCGACAGAGTGCGTTGGTGACTCCATTGTCAAAGAGGTAGATGTTTGGGTGGCTGATCAGGCGCTTGGTTGGGCTCTTTCGCCACGCTGGAAGCCGGATCGCAATCAGCGTGTCCTTGAGCACCTGGAAATACGACTGCACCGTCCGGTGCGGTAGACCGGACTCCTTCGCCAGAGAACTGAAGTTGATAATCTCACCGCAGTATCCAGCACTCAGGTCCAGGAAGCGGGTGAATCCCCCCAGTTTTCTCACCAAGCCCTCGAGTTGAATCTCTTCTCTGAGGTACACATCCACATATGATCTCAGCGTGTCCGCGGTGCCCGACCAGTCGACCCTTCTTACTACTGGTACCTAACGCTTCGAGGCGTCGTTCGGTGCGGGATACAGCCCGTGAGAGCTCGTGGACCTCCTGCTCGACCGATGCCGCTGTAAGATGGCGTTGAACGAGCAACTGCAAATACTGGTTGAGAGAAACGCCGGCTTCCTGGGCTCGCGTTGAGATCTCGCGATGTATCTCGGGGGTAGTGCGGAAGAGGATATTGCCTTTGAACGTCGAAGACCCAAGCGGCTCCGGGGGTGTTTCGCCGTCTTCAACCATCCATTGTACCGATTCGACCACGACGGACTCGATCTCGTCGAGCGCTTCCTGGGCGCTCGCCCCGGGCGCCGAGTGATGGGAACTCAAGGCATCGCCCGAGATACGCATCGTCAACGGCCGACCATTCGATACGGTAGGTGTATCGGTCACTCATCGGTATCATCTCCCTCAAGCAGGGGATGATACATCGAGTGCATCCGTTTGAGGTCGTCTACTGAGCTCTGTGGTGTTCCTGGATACTCTACCAGAATGACTCTCGAGCTAGCCGACACCTCAGGCACCTACATGTGGTTCGCCTATAGCATCGAGTCGGAGCGTCTCAGTGTCTTCGCTCGCACAATGTCAGCCTTCTCCGCGGATTGGCGCTGGTCCCTTGACGCCCGTACCAATTATGGTACATCCTTCCAGGAGTGAGCATTGGGGACGTGCGGCTTCAGGTTGTCTTCTACCGTTCGGATTCCGGGG
>CAYTGY010000429.1:0-2980 GCA_964437265.1 uncultured Spirochaetaceae bacterium
GCGTTCATGTACCGGCACCACCCGCAGTGGGTCAAGACCAAGGAGCTGGTGGACATCGGCTGCTACCCGATCTCCGTGGCACGGTTTCTGTTCGGAACCGAACCGACGGCGGTAGCGGCGTCACTTGAGTACGATCCGGCGTTCAAGACGGACCGCTACGGAGCGTGCGTCCTGAAGTTCGCCCATGGCACGGCGGCGTTTACCTACTCCACACAGCTCGAGCCGCACCAGCGCGTGAATGTGATGGGCACCGACGGACGCATTGAGGTGATGATCCCCTTCAACGCCCCACCGGACCGGCCGTGCATCATCACGGTGGCCCATGGCGGGACGGAAGAGGAGATCGCGCTTCCCACCGCAGACCAATACACCGTCCAGGGCGAGCTGATGTCACAAGCGATCCTGGAAGATGCTCCGGTGCCCACGCCAATTGAGGATGCGGTGGCAAACATGCGCGTTATTGAGCGCTGTTTCACCGCCGCCCGATCGGGTACCTGGACATAGCTCCCGCGCGGAATGATCAGCCGCGGATCTGATGGCCCTCCGCAAATACCGCCTTGGGAAACGCACCCAAAGAGAGCGGGTCGCGGTCCCACACCACCAGGCTCGCGAGCTTTCCGGGCTCAACCGTGCCTATATCGTCCTGGATCCCCAGAATTTCCGCGTTCTTGCGGGTGATCAGGTTGATCGCGTCAGTCTCACTCATCCCGGCGATCAGAAAGTACTTGAGCGAGTCCCGCAGCGATGCGGAGAGGACCACCGGGTGATCAGTCATCAGACCGAACTGGACGTTTGAGCTCATGATGATCTTGGCGTGACGGTAGCTGGCATTCTTGAGCTCCACCTTGTAGTCCAGGCTGCCTAAGGGACCATAGACCACGCGGATTCCCTCTTCTGCGAGCCGGTTGAAGATCTCGACGTGGTGTACGTCGCAGGTGTGCTCCGCGGTAAAGTCGATTCCGTACCTTCGCTTGAGCTCAATCAGATAGAGCAGGTCATCCTCTTTGTGCGCGTGGCACTTGACCACCTTCTTGCCCTGCAGAATCTCTAACAACGCCTTCTCTTCGCTGGAGAGCTCGAGCTCGTACTCGCGCTGCGCGCGCTCACGCGCCGCGTCATCCGTGGCCTCGGCCAGCTTCTTCTCACGTGCCGCCGTCGCCTTCCCTTCTTTCTGAAGCACCTCATCAAAACGCTTCTCAAGGTGCGCGTACGCTCCCATCCGGGTGGTCGGCCGCGTCCCCTTCCACTGCTGGGTCGACTTGGGGTTATAGCCAAGCGCCATCTTGTACCCGTAGTCCTTGAAGAGCCCGGACTCGCGGTTTGCGGCGAAGTGACGGATGATCCGCGCCTTTCCGCCGAGCAGGTTCCCGCTTCCGGGTACGACGCACGCGTACAGGACGCCAAAATCCACCGCCTCAGCCAGTCCGCGATCATCCCAGTAGATCGCGTTCAGCGGATCGTTGAGCGGCGTAATCTGGTCTATCTGGTCATTGACATCCGATTCACCCTGCGGCTCCCCTTGCCGGATCATGCCGATGTGGCTATGCCCGTCAATGAATGCGGGGGTAACCACACCGGAAACCGACGCCTCACCGTCATGTCCCGGCCGGACGGCAGAGATACGATCCCCGTCTATCTCCACCACCATGTCTTCATGCAGCCCCGTTCCGTCATACAGTCTCTGTGCAAATACTGCTGTTGCCATGGCCCGATGGTAGCATGAGACCGCCGTACGCACAAACACGCCGTCCAGCCTCATCCGCTCGGTAGACAGCCTGCCCCAAAAAACGCCCACAACTAGCACCGTGAAACCGATATTTCACTTGACGTAGCGCCCAACCTTGGGTATAGTTCCCGAAACCGTTCGGTTTTCGCGATGGCCTCTGATCCCTTCCATGTTAGGTAAGCAGACAGATGAACCAACTCGGACCGAGGTTGAAACCATAGTCTGCCCCGTGCAGAAGGAGATTTCGTAATGGGCAACAAGTTGTATGTTGGAAACCTTAGCTTCCAGACTCAAGACGTGGACCTTCGAAACCATTTTGCTCCGTATGGAGAGGTGGTCTCGGCTTCCATCATCACGGACCGTGACACCGGCCGCTCCCGCGGATTTGGCTTCGTTGAGATGAGCACTGAAGATGAGGCTCGCCGCGCACAGACCGAACTGGATGGCCAGGAGCTTGACGGCCGCCAGCTCAAGGTCAACGAAGCAAAGGCACGCGAAGACCGCGGCCCGCGCAGAGAACGCTGGTAACAGCGCGAACGCTGGTAATCCAGCAAACCGATTGAAATGAGCCCGGCCTGTGGCCGGGCTCGTTCCATCGAGCTACCGGTTCGCTACCGCGCGAACTCCTCCTCTGACTTCACCTGAGAATGCGGATCTCATAATATCACCAATACACTCATTATGGAGTGCGTGCGTCGTCTGAGCAACGCCGGAGCGCCAACGGCCGCCGCGGGAGCGACTTGCCATTTGGTCCGGACATGCCTACCGTTGAGGTATGGGAGGACGGCAATGCCATACACGGCACACTCTGAGCGGTATGCAACTATGGAGTATCGCCACTGCGGACGCAGTGGAATCCGGCTTCCGGCGATCTCTCTGGGGCTCTGGAACAACTTTGGAACGTCGTTTGTGTTTGAGAACGCGCGGGAGATGGTACGCACGGCGTTCGATCTAGGGATCACGCACTTCGACCTAGCCAACAACTATGGACCGCCGCCCGGATCCGCGGAGGCAAACTTTGGGCTGATCTTGGACAAGGACCTGCGACCGTACCGCGACGAGCTCATCATCTCCACCAAAGCCGGCTACGATATGTGGCCGGGACCATACGGCGAATGGGGCTCGCGGAAGTACTTGCTCGCCGGCCTTGATCAGAGCCTGCAGCGCATGGGCCTGGAGTATGTGGATATCTTCTACTCGCACCGCTTTGATCCGGATACGCCGTTGGAAGAAACGATGAGCGCGCTTGCCACG
>CAYTGY010000430.1:0-2975 GCA_964437265.1 uncultured Spirochaetaceae bacterium
GAGGGCGTCGTGCGCCGACGACCGGAGCTCCTGGTCGCCGGCGATGATTCTTGCGCCGCACAGCAACCGCTGGTCAGTTTCAAAGGTGACCGCGGACGGCTCACCCATTGTCAGTAGCCGTTCTTGGACGTGTTGGCGCGTCTCTTCGGCAAGCTCAGCGGAGGTAGTGACCACCGTGCGTGCGTGGTGCATTGCCGCCAGTAGGTCGGACTCCTCCCCGTCGCCCAAGCGCCCGACCAGCCGGGTGACTACCGTACGTTCCAAGCGCTCATCCGCCAGCGCGACGATGACCCCGCGCGTGCTCGCTACCGTTGCATCTGCCACCTGCTCGTATATTGTCCTCAGCAGTTCCTCTTGATGTGCGGCCAGCGATTGGGCCCACTCATCCCGGCGGTTGGCTATCTCCTGCCGCGCGTCCTCAATGAGCTGCTGCCTATGCTTCTCCGCTCCGCGCTTGGCCTCCTCAAGGAGTTGGGCCCGCTCCTCCTCAGCATCTTCCATGTAGCGCTCGTACTCGGCTATCAGCTTGTCCGCGTCTTCCTGCTTCTGGTCGGCCTCCTCCCAGGTGGAGGTGATGCGCTCCTCGCGCTCGTCCATGGCGTTTGTCACCCGCTTGAACAGCAAGAATCGCAGTGCGACCAACAGAACAACAAAGTTGAAGAGCGACGCAAGAAACGTGAATAGATCGAACTGCATGGGGCGGCTATCCTCCGATTACCTGCGTCCAGAATGGGTTGACGAAGATCAGGATGATTGAGATGACAAACGCGTAGATCGCCGTAGATTCAATCATGGCCAGACCTATGAAGAGTGTCCGGCTGATTCTGCCCGCTTCATCGGGCTGCTGAGCCATTGCCGCGAGCGCGCGGTCAAGGGCTCGCGCCTCACCGAATGCCGGGCCGATTGACCCAATCGCAATGGTGAGCCCTGATACGATGATCGACACCGCACCAATGATGGTAACGCTATCCATGATTCCTCCTCTGCTCGTCTGTGCTGCGAACTGCTGAGCCAATATAGACGGTCGCAAGCGCAGCGAAGATGTATGCCTGTATCTGTCCGATGATGAGTCCCAGTACCTCCATCACCAGCGGCACCAAGATGGGCGCAATGCTGAGCAGTACTCCCACGATCATGGTTCCACTCATGATGTTTCCAAAGAGTCGAACGGCCAGAGAGAGTGTTCGCGAAAGCTCGCTGATGACGTTGAACGGCAGCATGAACGGTGATGGCTTGACGTAGTGCTTGAGGTATCCCGTCACCCCGTTCTCCGCGATTCCAAAGACCGGCACGGCAACAAACACGGCAATAGCGAGCGCGGCGGTAAGGGAGAAAGAGCCGGTCGGCGGCTCGTAGATTGGCACCATGGAGAGCAGATTGGCCACGGAGATGAAGAGGAACAGCGTGCCTATGAACGCCAGGTAGCCCACACCGCTCCTGCCGAGCATTTCACGCATCTGGGTGCGGACCGTTCCCACAACCAGCTCCAGGAAGCTCTGCAGCCGTGGGATGCGCCTGTCTGATGAGAGTTTGCGCGTTGCTAACAGCGAGACTCCGATGAGTACGGCCATCACCACCCACGTGAACACAATGGTGCCGTTGATCTTGAAAAACCCGCTCTGCCAGAAGATGAGAGAATCAGGCGTTGGTCGCATTGCCCCTCCGTACCAGCGCCACGAGCCCGGTGCGAGCGGCAAGCAGCCCGGTCAGATAGGCCGCCACTCCCGCAAGACCGCCGGTAGTGGCAACGACCCACGCGCCTGCCGTGACCACCGCCATGCGAATCAGAAAACTGCCGACAAACCGGAGGGGGCGCGCCTGCCCGTCTACAAGCCGGCGCGTTGTGAGGAGCAGGCCGCCAAAGAAGAGCGCGCCCGCCACAACGCCCGCGCCCAAACCCACGAGTATGGAGAGCGTGGTGTTCAGCGTCCCGGTGCCCAGCTCAATCATCGTCGTCCTCCTCTTCGATCTTGCGCTGTTCGGCCTGCACCCAGAACCATGCATTGAACGCTCCCAGCGCGGCACCCACGAACACGGCCATAAGCGACCACGAATAGCCACCGACACTTCTTGTGTCCAGCCATATCCCCACCGCCAGGATCCCCAGCATGGGCAGGGCGAACGCCCATCCCACCAGCCCGAACATCCCCAGACCGAACCACGAGCGCTCGCGTCGGCTTCGGTGCTTCAGCCGTCGTTTCTCCTCTTCACGGATACGGTCTCCAAACTCCCGGTCAGGGTCGTCGCTCAATTGGTTCCTCCCCCGTAGACAGCGTGGCGCGTGCAAGCTCTATCTCAAGGTGAGCCAACGTCCGTTGCGCCTCGCGAGCCCGCTGCGAGCGCTCCCGCCGCTCGGCCTCCAGCGCGGAGGAGATCTCCCCCAGCGCATGGCCAACCACCGCTCGCGGGGTGACTATAGCGATCGTACCCCCGGTCTTTACCAGCGTCCCACCGCCTATCCCCAGGTAGTGCTCCTCCGTGTCCTCTGTGACCATCCGAGCCAAGCCGCTCTGAAGCGGCAAGGCGCAGTCAACGTGCTTGGGCAGCAGTGTCCAGCGTCCCAGCGTTGAGGCAACGTCCAGGGACTCCACGTGATCAAAGGCGTAGGATTCTGAGGGCAATGAGACACGGACTCTCATACGGTTTCTTCGTCCTCCTCAGGAACCATCACTTCGTCCGCCGAGCCCACCATGTAGAGCTCCCGCTCGTTGACGTCGGCGAACTCGTCGGAGAGGATCCGCTCGCAGCCGTCAAGCGCGTCCTCCAACGGCACCAGTTTGCCCTCCATGCCGGTGAACTGCTCCGTGACAAAGAACGGCTGGTTGAGGAAGCGCTCCAGCCGGCGTGCCTGTCCCACGGTGCGCTTATCTTCCGGCGAGAGTTCCTCCATCCCCAGCATGGCGATAATGTCCTTGAGGTCCTCGTACTCCGCGAGCGTCCTGCGGATCTCGCGTGCGATTGCATAGTGACGCTCT
>CAYTGY010000431.1:0-2973 GCA_964437265.1 uncultured Spirochaetaceae bacterium
GCCGCGACTCCAGCTCTTTCAGGATACGGTGACCGGGCTTCTTGTTCAGCCAACCAGCGCGACGGAGTTTGCCGGAATGCCGGGTGCGGCGGAGCAGGCCATTGTTGGTGTTGTGACTGAGCGCGACGTGAAGGTTCGCTGCCGCGTCGTGGTGCTGACCACGGGCACCTTCCTGAACGGGGTCATCTACATTGGTGAGCACCGCGCGCCGTCAGGCCGGCTGGGAGAGCCGTCGGCCGTGGGCCTGGAACAATCTCTCGCGGAGGTTGGAGTTCGTCTGGGACGGTTGAAGACCGGCACCCCGGCGCGCGTGAGCCGGTCCTCGCTGGACGTGGGCAAGATGGAGCTACAGGACGGAGATACGCAGCCGGTCCCGTTCTCCTTTGGGACCGACACGCTCGACCTCAAACAGTACCCGTGCTATGTCACATTCACCAACGAGCGCACGCACCGCATCATTCGAGAGAACATGAACCGGTCACCCCTGTACTCGGGGCAGATTGTGGGCAAGGGGCCGCGCTACTGTCCCTCGATTGAGGACAAGGTGGTAAAATTCCCGGACCGGGACCGGCATCAGATATTCGTTGAGCCTGAAGGAGCGGAGAGCGAAGAGATGTACCTCAACGGCGTCTCCAGCTCGCTGCCTGAGGAGGTCCAGGAGCGCTTCCTGCGAACCATCCCCGGAATGGAGCATGTCCATGTGATGCGGCCAGGATACGCGGTGGAGTACGACTACCTTGATCCGGTCCAGCTTCGGCCCAGCCTGGAAGCCAAGATGCTCTCCGGGCTGTTTGTTGCCGGTCAGACCAACGGTTCCTCCGGGTACGAGGAGGCGGCGGCACAGGGTCTAGTTGCGGGGATAAACGCCGTCCGTCTGCTCAGTCGTGAGCCGCCGTTCATCGTCCGTCGTGACCAGGCGTACATCGGCGTGCTCATTGATGACCTAGTGACACTTGGCACCGAGGAACCGTACCGCATGTTCACCTCCCGCGCAGAGCACCGGATATCCTTGCGTCACGACACCTGTGATGAGCGGCTGATGCCGATTGGGCGCCGGCTGGGTCTGGTTGATGATGCCGCGATGGACAGGCTGTCACGGAAACTGGCTCAGATTGACCAGGTGAAGGATCTACTGCGGTCCCGAAGCGTTGGTGATGCTGCAACCCACGCGTTCCCGTCACTCGTTCCTCACGCGGGGAAGACCTGGTATCACGCGCTCAAGGACCCCGCCGTGACTCTCTTGGATCTCAGGCGTATTGACGGTGATCCCTTTTCCGCGTACCCGGAGGATCTTCTGCGCCGGGCCACCATTGATGTGAAGTACGAGGGGTACGTCGCGCGTCAGGAGCGAGAGATTGCCCGGGCGCGGAAGTTGGAGGGGATTCGCATCCCGGTGGATTTTGATTACGGTGCGGTGAACGGCATCTCCACGGAGTGTCGTGAGAAGCTGGCAGGTATCCGGCCGGTATCCATTGGGCAGGCATCACGGGTCTCCGGTGTCCGCAACGCAGACATCGCCGTGCTCAGCGTCGCAGTCCAACGGGTTGTCAGCGACGGCAGAACGCCGGGGGCATGAGGTGATCTCGACGCACGTGGATGAGCTGAATGCGCTGACGGCCGCCGGGCTGGAGCAGCTGGGAATTGCGGACAATGGCGGGCTGACGCGGCGACTAGGGCGATACCGGGAGGAACTGGATCTCTGGAATCCACGACTGGGTCTAGTAGCCGCCTCCGGGCGCGATCTGGTAGTCCGTCACATACTGGACTGTCTTGCCGCGTTGCCGCTATTGCGCTCCTATGGTGCCGGGCCTTCGGTTGCGGACGTGGGATCAGGGGCCGGTTTGCCGGGGTTGGTGCTGGCCTGTGCCGCCCCTTTGTGGGATGTGACGCTAATTGAGCGCTCCTCCAAGAAGTGTGGGTTTCTTCGTAATGCCGTTCTCTCTCTGGGACTCGCGAACGTTCGAGTCCACGAGGCCGACATGACCATGCTGAGCGAGCACTTCGATGCGGTGTTGTTTCGGGCGTTCCGCCCGCTGAGCCGCGAGCTCGTAGCCTTGATTGGGAAGCTCCTCAGGGACGGAGGCGCGGCGTACGCGTACAAGGGTAAGCGGAGCACCGTGGACGATGAGGTGGCGCGGATAGCCGGTATGGCCTCAGTCATGGTACGCGGGCTCACGGTTCCGTTTCTGGATGAGGAGCGCCATGTGGTCCGTCTCTCTGAGATCAAACCCGCTTGAGGATCTTGGTCAGCGACTCCTTGTCCAGGATATCGATCAACCGAGCCTCTACGAACTGCTTTGCCCCGTCAGTGAAGGTCCCCGCGCTGAGGCAGAACCCTCTGCCGGCGTGCATGTCCTTGATCCGCGAATGCAGGTCTCTGAGCAGTAGCTCGCCCACACTGCCGCTACTGCGAACGAAGCGGAAGAGGATGATGTCCTCCCACTTGGCGGTGTGTATCTCCGCGAGAACGTCTGCATACTCGCTGTGGCTCACATTGATGTCCGTGATCTTGACCTTTGACCGCTCGAAGTAGCGCGTGACAATCCTGCGGCAGAGCCCCACGAACTCAGACGTTGGCGCAATCAAGTAGGTCTGGAGGTTCTTATTGGTCGCGAGCTCGCGCCCTCGCTCCAGCTGCGCACCGACATCCTTGTACTCCGGGTTCATCTGTTGAATCTCCGTCAGAATGGGCACCGCGCGTGATACTTGTTGCGTTCGCGTGTACACCGCGGCAAGGCGGTATTTGAGCTCCAGAACCACCTCCGGCTCAATGCTCTCGTGCTTGAGCCCAATGAGAAAATCTGTCTCCGCCGCTTCGTAACGCCGTCCCTTTAGGTGAATGGATCCGGACATGAGCGATGCGCGGGGGCCCAGCGACGGATCAGCCCGCAAGTGGCCGAAGATCCGTCCCGCTGCGTCCGTCTGTCCAATCTCAAAGTAGGCCTGGGCCGCGACGTACTGGGTCTCCTTGTC
>CAYTGY010000432.1:0-2965 GCA_964437265.1 uncultured Spirochaetaceae bacterium
GTGTAGCTCTGCAGCTCCTCTTCGGTGTGGAGCCCCTGATCACGAATCCGCTGCTGACACGCCGGACAGCTGCGCCACCGGGTCTTGGGGCACTCGTCGCCACCAATGTGAATGAACCGTGAGGGGAAGATCTCCATGACGTGAGCCAGGACGCCCTGGAGGAACTCGAACGTGGACTCCTTGCCGGGGCATAACACCTCTTCAGAGACGCCCCATGCCGTGCGAACGGGCACCGCCGCCTCCGAACAGCTGAGCTGAGGGTAGGCGGCAACAGCGGCCTGGGCGTGGCCCGGAAGCTCAATCTCCGGAATCACTAGGATCCCCAACGCCTGGGCGTGCCGAATCACCCGTGTGATCTCATCCGTGGTGTAGTACCCCGCGTAGACCGTCCCGTCATCCTGGGTGCGTGCACTTCCCACGTCTATCAAGCGAGGGTACCGGTCCACGGGTATGCGCCACCCCTGGTCTTCAGTCAGGTGCCAGTGGAACACGTTGAGCCCCAGTGACGCCATGAGATTGAGCAGGCGCATGACAAACGCCGCGTCAAAGAAGTGGCGACACACGTCAAGGTGAACTCCACGGTACGGAAACCGCGGCGCATCCTCAACGGTGCACCGCAACACGGACCCGGCTGCGTCGCGCATCTGGTCAAGTGCGCGTAGGGCCTGGACAACCCCGGCCGGCTCCGGAGCGTGGACGGTCACCAAATCCTGGTGTATGGAGATGGAGTAGCGCGAGTCGGGAAGCCCGCTGACGGCCGCCGGCGGCTTCTCACAGCTGATGCGCACGTGCGGCCCGGCCGGTGCGGCATCTTGTACCTCCAACGGCGGCAGGAGCGGATTGCTCGCGATCTGCCGTACAAACGTCGGGAGCCAGTCCGGTCCTACAGCCGGCAACGGGTACGGCAGTGGTGTTGCGCCGGTCTGTTGCTCAAACCGACGCGGGGTGGGTAACGGCATCATGGGCTATTGTAGCCCGAATCGCTAGTGCGCGGGAATGTTACCGGTGACCGGCGCGCGCCCGGATGCTACCCGAGCGCCTCGCCGAGTTGTCGCACCTGGTCTGAGAACACGTCCAACGCCGTCTGGATGGGCTCCGGGCCGGTCATGTCCACGCCGGCAGCGGCCAAGCTCTCCAGCGGATACTTCGACCCGCCGCTCTTGAGAAAGCCGAAATACGCATCCAACTCCGCGCTTCCGCCTTCGAGCACCTTCTTCGCAAGCGTGATGGAGGCTGAGATGCCGGTCGCGTACTTGTACACGTAGAAGGCGCGGTAGAAGTGCGGAACGCGAAGGCCCTCAAGATCGCTCTCCGGCTCGAATACGGCGGCTTCACCAAAGTACTTCTCCAGCAGCGTGCGGTATTCCGCGCGCAAGCTCTCCACGGTAAGCGGCGAACCGGCTTCCACCATCTGGTGGGTGATCAGCTCGAACTCGGCGAACATCGTTTGACGGTAGAGCGTCCCCACAATGTCATCAACCTGTTTGTTGATCAGGTAGACGCGCATCCGCTCATCGTCGGTGGTTTCGCGGAAGTGTTTGAGCAGCAGCTGCTCATTGAAGGTACTCGCTACCTCTGCTTCGAAGATGGTGTAGTGATAGTGTTGGAACGGGTTGTTTCGCACCGAATACCAGGAGTGCATTGAGTGCCCGCCCTCGTGCGCCAGCGTGAATACATCCCTCAGGACATCCTCCTGGAAGTTCATGAGGATATACGGGTTTCCGTGATACGATCCGGCTGAGAACGCTCCGCTTCGCTTCCCCTTGTTCTCATACCGGTCCACCCAGCCGCCGGTGAGGCCGTCGCACAGGGCGGAGGTGTACTCGGCGCCCAACGGAGCCAGCGCACGAGTGATAACGTCCACCGCCTGGTTGTACGTGTGGTGGACCGTGAACTCCGGCACCAGCGGTACCCGGACGTCGTAGTGGCGGAACTCTTCCAGCTTCAGAACCCGCTTGCGCAATCGGTAGTACTCGTGCAGCGGCTCCAGGTTTGCGCTGACGGTGGCCACCAGATTGTCGTAGACGCTCTCCGGGACCTTGTCCGGGAAGAGCGCAGCGGCCCGCGCGCTTGGGTAGTTCCGCACGTTCGCGCGGTAGATATCCAGCTGGACGCTGCCGTTGTAGAGATTCGCAAGCGTGTTCTTATGCGCGTCAAAGACCGCGTAGAACTGCTGGTACGCGCGGCGCCTCACATCGCGTTCGGAGCGTTCCAGTAATGAGCCAAAGGTTCCGTGGCTGAGTGGCTTGGGGCCCTGAGGCGTGTCCACGGAGCCAAACTCCATATCCACGTCGGTCAGCGCTCCAAACGCGTTGCGCGCGGTCGCGTTCGCCTCCTCCTGTAGCGCCAACAGCCGCTCCTCTTTGGGAGAGAGGATGTGCGGCTTGAAGCGCAGGAGCTTGGACAGGTAGATCCGGTAGTCGCTGAGCGCGGGGTCCGCCGGAAACTGCCGCATCTTTGCTTCCGGGATCGCCTGGATCTCCGGCGCCACAAAGCTCGCGGCGGCCTCAGCCTTGGATTCTACCTGCATGAACCGCCCGTAGCGCGCCTGGTTGTTGCCGTCTCCCGCATCCTCACTCATCCGTAACATGGCGTAGTAGCCCAGCCGTTCGCCCAGTTGCTCTATTTGATGGAGCGTATCCAAACACCGGCCAAGCTGTTCTGGGCTCTGCTCCAGGGTACCGGCGAAGGCTTCAATCTCCGGGATCTTCTGGGTCAGCTCATTGAACGCCTCTTCCCACGCTTGCTCGGTGGGAAAGAGGCTGTTCAGGTCCCACTTGTCAGGTGCGGGTATCTCGTCTCTGGTGCGGATAGCTACGGATTCGGCCATGGTCTTCTCCGGGAGTGGTGTGATTGTAGGAAGCTACGCGCATCGCCGGTGGCCGTCAAGCACGGGACTATGGCCCGGTCAATCGTGTTGTGGTATTCTGGTTTGTAATGCGAGCCGTAGACCTCATTGTGAAAA
>CAYTGY010000433.1:0-721 GCA_964437265.1 uncultured Spirochaetaceae bacterium
GCGAGAGGGATGGTATACGCAGGTACAGCTGGGAGCTGAGTACAGCTTTTAGCCACTACCAGCGTACCGACCGGTGAAGCTCGCGTGGCGAGTCCACCTCCGGGAGGAGATCTTTGAGTACATCTACCATGTCCGAAATCTCCGCGCGTCTCAGCCGACCACGAATGAGAACGTCCAGAACCACTGGATAGTCGTCAGGGTCAAGGCCGGAAGCGACTGAGCCCAGCGTCAGTGCCACGGCGTCCTGCTCCTCAAGCCCCCATTCCAGCATGGAGAGTAACAGCGTGCCGGCGGGGCGGTACGCCTCGGTGCGTTCGCTACACGCCACTGCTAACAACTGGATTGACTTGTCACTCACCTCAGTGGTCATGAGATTGGCGGTCCTCGCCCACGCCGCGGTGTCCGCAAGCAACGCCTCCGCGTCCACCTCAAGGAGCAGCGAGCGGGCCTCCAACAGCGCGGTGACCTCGCCAGTGAGTGCGGTCACGATTCTTCCCGCCGGTACACGCTTGGCTATTCCTTCGGCCAGCCGAGGTCGCAAGAGCTCCTCCGGGACGCGAGCTTCTTTGGCGACTTCAAAGATCCGCACAATCTCTTCTTCCGCCTCCGGGGTAAACGGAGCGCGATCAAGCAAGGAGTCGAGCGACTGCGTGAAGCCGGCGGTCACCGCGACTATCATGAGCAGCGCGCAGAGCGGCACCCGCGGTGTGGGCCGTGGTGG
>CAYTGY010000433.1:731-2963 GCA_964437265.1 uncultured Spirochaetaceae bacterium
GTGCCGCCGGAGGATCCGCATCAGATGCTCAATACCGAATTGGATCCGCCAAACCCATCATCAACCATGAGGGGACTTCGCGGATCGGGAATCCATTTGCTCTCATCAATAAGGAACTGGTACTGGTATTCGCGATCCGGTCTCAATGTCACCGTTGCCTCCCAGATACCGTCGCCGTCCGGGTCTTTGAGTGGATTTGCCGTGGCGTCCCACTCATTCCAGTCTCCAACAACCGCGACAACGTGTGCCTCAGGCGCCTCCAGCCGAAACTCGACCCTGATCACCTGAGACTCCTCATCCGCACGCTGTGCCAAGGTGGGGGCGCCGTTTGGTTGCAGCGAGTGTCCAAGCAGCATTCCCAGACCCAACGTTATCACAAGCGCAGCCGCGGCAGCTACGCCTACCAAGGCTCTCACGCGCGGTGGACGTGTGGTTACCTGCAGTGCGCGGAGCTTCCCGCGGGAGCGCGTTGCCGCGTGCTCGCGGACGCTCATCTTGATCCGGTCCGCGAGGTCCGCAGCCGGCTGGGTGGACACGGCGCGAGGATTGACGACGGCCCATGCAGTTTGTAGCCGCCGCCGGCAGTCCGGGCATGCCTGCGCGTGGCGCCAGACGGCCGAGGGGCAAGGCACGGTGGCGTCCGGTCCCTCCAGCGCTGCGGTAAGCCATCTCTGGATATCCTCTCTGCACTCCCGGCAATTCATGGTTCGGCCTTCCTCTGCACTCATTCTCATATACCCTATCCGCAACGGTCGGTTTCACGCGTCGACGGGTGCTCGCTCCGTGGTACGTCCATTTCCGCTATCAGTTCTGCCAGCTGTTTCCGTGCACGGTGAAGATGCGTTTTCACGGTGCCCTCCGGCAGTCCCAGGACCTCCGCGACCTCCGCCACCGGCCGCTCTTCTAGTTGGTAGAGAATTATAACGTCACGGTACTTGGGTTTCATCAGCGTCAGCGCACGCTGCACCATCGCCTGGTCTTCCCGGCGGCTCAGCTCTCGCTCCGGGTCGGCCAACGGCGGCCGGTCCCAACCTGGATTCACGCCGTCTTTGTACGGGAGATTCTTGTCCATTCCACGGCGCCGGCGCTTTCCGCGAGCGTTGCGCAGGTAGTTTACGGCGATGGTGTAGATCCACGAGTAGAACCGCCGACTGATCTGGAACCGGTCCAACGCATCATAGGCGCGCAGGAAGACCTCTTGTACGGCGTCTTCGGCTGCCTCAGGCCCGTCCAGGTACCGCATAGCCAACGAATACAGGAGCGGCGTATACCGGTCCACAAGGCGGTCGAACGCTCGGAGGTCACCACGGAGTGTTTCCTGGACCGCGCGCAGGTCATCTGTGTCATCGCGGAGGCGTTGTTTGTCTTGGCTCAACCGGGCCCCTTCCCACAGGAACGGGCCGCCGGTGCACGGCGGCCCGAAGGATCTCACAGATGCAAGGACGGTCGGATGCCGGTTACCGGCTTCGTGCGCTTCCGGCGTCGCCCGCCTGATCCGCCGCACCTGCGTCATCGGGTCTCCGTACTTCCTCGTCTGACTCATCGCCTATCGACGCGGAGCGTTGACGTGCCTGTTCGCGCGCGGTGTAGCCCTGCTCCTCCCACAGTTGCACCGCGTTTTTTGCCGGCTCCAGTGCCGGATCCGCGCGATCAGCTCCCTGCCAATCATAAGACTCGGCCGCTTCTACAATTGCCGCGGCCTCTTCCTCAGTCAACCCCTGCTCTTGAAGCGCCGTCTCGAGCTCGGCCGGAAAATCCGCCTCTCTGGCGCCGCCGGCAACCACCATACCGGTGACCGTCAGCATGACCGCCACCACCATCATACCACGTACAACTGATCTCATATGAACCTCTATTCTTGCTGTGGTGTTGCGGGATGCGGCTCTCCGCGTGTCCCGTACGCCGTAGAGGTACCTATGGGCGGCGCGTCGGTTTCACCGTGCGGCCATTCGGACCCCCCGGAGCACAATAACCCGTGCTGCCGGTGAAACCTGCCACCGAGTAGTCGGTATATCTGGGTACAACACTGTAGGAGGTGCTGTATGAGAGTAGCATGGAAAGCATTGATGATTGGGGCCGTTGCCCTATCGCTCGTTCTTGCGGGCTGCACGTCCGGAGACACGGGAGTCATGAGACTATCGGTGACCGACGCGCCGATTGTTGACACAGACGAGGTTAGCGGTGTGTACGTGACCTTTTCAGGCGTCGAGTACAATCTAGACGGAGAATGGG
>CAYTGY010000434.1:0-2952 GCA_964437265.1 uncultured Spirochaetaceae bacterium
TCATCGGCCACCGGGGCGCGTGGAGCAAGATGGCGATGTATGACCACACCGCCCGTGTCCCGTGTATCGCGCGTATGCCGGGAGTCATCGAACCGGGCACGCGAAGCGATCACCTTCTCAACCTTCGCGACTTTGGTAACACCTTCTGCGAGGTCGCCGGTGCCCCGGCCCTTGCCGGCTCCGACGCACCGTCGCGATGGGGCGTGTTCACCGCGCCCGCCAAGCCTGGTGCTAACGACACCGAAAGCGAGATTGTCCAGGGCCCATCTCCATTCGGACAGACGGAGTCGGCCGCGTCAAAGATGGTACTCGAAGGCCCGTGGAAGCTCTGGTGCTACCACATTGGCGGGCACACGCACTTCTCACTGTTTAACCTCGCCGACGATCCCGATGAGCGCCACGACCTCTATCACCAACGCGATCTTGAGCCGCTGATCGCCCGCCTGAAACGGAGACTCTTCGCACACTGGGACCCGGAACTGGAGATTACGCTCGCTGCACGCCGGCCACGGATTTCCGGAAGGCTATGACGCGGGCGTTGACTCGCCGCATGCACGTGCGCTTCTCACCGAAGCGGAGCCTCCGGAGCCGCAAGCGTGCCGTGATGAAGAAAACTCATGAGCGCGAGCAACCCGCCCCAGTGGTAGAAGGCGGCCGACTGCTGTTCCTCGATTCCGCTACCGGTCTCCACGTCGTAGTTTTCCCGCACGAGCCGTTTCTCGCGGAAGTCGTGCAGCAGGAGCTCTCGTGAGTTTCGCACCAGCTCGTCGGCAGCCGTCTGTACCTGAGGAAGGTGCAGGTAGTTCCGAAGACCCAGATAGACAAGGAAGTTGACCGGAGGCCAGACGCGGCCGTCCCAGTAGTCACCAGCCCGTCCGTAGGTTGGGTGCGAGCGTGAGAGCGTGGAGAGCGCCCACGCGCCCCAGAACTCCTCTCGATTCAGGAGATGCTCTTCGACGAGCGCGACGGCCTGCTCATCGGTTGCGGCACCGGCGATAAGCGGGAAGAACCCGTTGACGGCAACAACGTCTGAGAACGCACCGGTCTCCCAGTTGCGGTTCTGGAAGAACGCAGTCGACTCGTTCCAGAGCGTAGGAATGTGGCTCTGATACTCGTTTGCGCGAGAGCGCAGCCGCGTTGCGTCATTGGTCTTGCCGAGAATCCCGGCGATGTCGGCCAGGGCGCGGCAGTCGGCGACGTAGAGCGAGTTGAGGGTGACATCCCAGTGCTTGAGGTGGTGCCGCTCCTTGTCAAAGGGCACGTCTTGGTAGAGGACGCTCCCATCCCAGCCTGACTCCATTGATGCGCCAAACCATCCGTTCACCGCCTCACCGTCCTCGGTCTCCCAACGGTTGCCAATGATCGGCGTGTAGGGGGTGGACCCGTAGCAGAGCAGGTCTTCGTACCGACGGGCTGCATGCCACCACTCGTTCCATTCGCTCAGATCATCATAGAGGAGCTCCAGAATCCACGGTTCGCGAAAGACCCGGTACACCTCCTTCGCAGACAGGGCGCCGACCGGCGGTTGCGATCGGTCTCTGCTGAGAAAGCCGTTGGCCTGTTCGACGTTTGGTACGAACGGCCGTTGAGCCTTGTGCTTGGCTCGCGTCATCTCCACGAGGTTGATGTATGCAAGCGATTTGGCGGTATCAACGTGGCGAGGATTGTTCCCGCGACTACCGGTCGCCGCGGCCTGGTACGCCGCAAGGTAGGTGTCCCAGAGGTAGAGCACATAGCCTCGATTGTTGATACTCCAGCGTCTGCTGACCGGGCAGACCGCCCGCTCGTACTTTGGCTCGTAGATGACGTTCCACGCGAGCGCCGTTTGCATCGCGTCCCACATCTCAGCCTCATCGCCGTACGCCGTGCGTTCGGACTCCCATGTAGCCCTCGCTCCGGCAAGCAGTTCCCGGACCTGTTCGACGGTTCGAGGTTCTCCGGTGCTGATGGCAATCGGCCCATCAAGACGTAGCGTCAGGTAGGGCGACTTCACCGTGCCGACGTACGGTTCGTGGACGTGCTCGCCGGTCGCAAAAACGGTGATCGTGCGGCCGTCGACATCCGCCGCGAGGGTCTCGCCCTCCAGAGAGAGTCGGCCGGGCGTATTCCAGAGCATCGATAGCTCAACGATGAGAACCGGCGGCTGGAGGCGAACGGCATCGCCGACCGGTTCGATAAGCGCGACGAACTCGTCTCCGGTTGTCCCCGCGTGCGCTGTCTGCACGCGGAATGAGAGCGGCCGCATGTGTTTCTCGCTGCCCCACTCCCTGAGTATTGCATCGGTGTATGAGCCGTCGTAGGCGTGCGGACCAAGGATCACGTCCTGGTGGTCCCAGCCAAGGTTCACCTCGGTCAGCGGTAGGCGCTCCACGTAGTCCTTGAAGCCGAATGATATGGAGAGACCGTGCGGCATGAGGACGTGAGACAGAATGCTGCGCACGTTCCACGTATTCCACCCGGTGAGAACGGATCGCTGCAGCTCCTGATAGCGCTCGCTGGGGCTCATGGTTAGCTCCTCTCCATCAATTATACCCCGCGTGCTCGAGCACAGAAAGGCGTTCCGACCCAGATCCGATCCCGGTCCACCTCATCTACCGCCGGCGCTCAACGCGGCGGAGCACGGCATTGGCCGTTTCCTCGTCGTGCACACCATCCACATGAGCCACAAAGACACCTTCGGGCCGAAGATTCTCGAACAGTACGTCGAGGACCTGCATCGACTTGCCGGCGGACTGGATACGCTGGATGTAGTATTTGCCATCGCCTTGACCCATTGTGGATTGTCAAGAAGATCGATCGCCAACTGCTCAGGATCTCGCAGTGCAACCAGATGGTCGCCCCCGGGATGGAAGTCCGTCAGACCGACAATGAAGTGACCATGTCCGCGCTCGATGAGCTTGTCGGTATACTCAAGTGTCTTGGCAAACAGCGGATGATCGAAGTTGATGCGGG
>CAYTGY010000435.1:0-2941 GCA_964437265.1 uncultured Spirochaetaceae bacterium
ATCCGCAGCTTCTCCGCAAGCTGAGCGGCCAATCGATCACCCTTTGCCATCTCAGCGGCATCCAGGAACGCCTGTTCGCCGGCGCGTACGGTGACGGCGGCATTGTCAAGTTGGTCAAGCGCATTATTGAGCGCCTGGGCCTGCGCACTGGTCCACGCCGCGCCGGCGTCTGCTGCCGCAGCGTCTGCCGCAGCGGCGTACAGCTGCGCGGCCTGGTCGCGGAGGGCTGCGGGGTCAAGCCCGCGTGGCCACACGGCGACCGCGCCTTCCTGCACCACCAGCTCCTCGCCTGCTGCGCCAACGGTGACCAAGAACTCGGTCCCGCGGACCTGGTACACGGCCCCGGGAGTCCGGACCCGCATGATTTCACCCGGTCCCAGATCCGCAACCGTGAGCGCCACCGATCCGCGAAGCAGATCAATCTCCATCACCGGCCGCGAAGAGCCGCGGAGCCGTGTCACCACGGTTGCCCGACTCGATTCTCCAACCCGCACCACCACACGGTCACCGAACTGGAGATCACAATAGGACTGTGGGCCCACCTGGACGGTTCTGCCGTTTGCGATCAACGCCCCAACATCAATGGGCGCGCGACCGCTTGCGATCAAGAGATCCACGTCACCGGAGTAGGCAACGGGATAGACCGGTTGCTGCGCCGCCACGGGAAGCGCCCAGGGCGGTTCCGACGGTCCGGGCTGCGGTAGATCCGCGCCGGTCTCCGTGTCCGCGTGGTCATGGGTCACGGAATCCTCACCAGCCGAATCTGCGGGGGCGCCCCGGGGCGCCTGATCCGTCTCTTGTCGACGGTCACTACAGCCGGTGAGCACAACGGTGGTCAGTACGAGCACCGTCATCACTGTGCGTAATATCTTCATAAGCGTTCCGTCAGAGAACCCTATGAGTGTATCGCCTCCACCGCCACTTGCCAACATCAACGCCGGCGAACGGCAAATTAAGAGGTTTGGTCCAATATAAATACAAATTCTTTTCGCTCCATTACCTCAGCCGCAAGCAACGCCTCCGCGATCCGGTCCAGCTCTGCCCGGCGCGACTCCAGCAGCTCGCGGACATGCGTGTACCGCTCGTCAATGATACGCGCCGTCTCCTCGTCGATGTACGTCTGCGTGGTCTCCGAGTACTCGCGCTGGAGCATCCCAGCCTCATCCAGCATCGAGGCGCCACGCCGAGACGGCAAGTAGACGTTGCGAAAACGGTCACTCATCCCGTAGTCGGTGATCATCTTCCGCGCGATCTCCGCCGCCCGTGTCAAATCGTTGCCCGCCCCGGTTGAGACGTCGCCAAAGACAATTTCCTCGGCGGCCCGTCCTGCCAGTAAAACATCGATGTGGCCTAGAAGTTCCGTTCGTGTGAGCAGAAAACGCTCCTCGGTGGGCAGCTGAATGGTGTACCCCAACGCTCCGATTCCGCGGGGCACAATAGAGATCTTCTCCACCGGGTCGGCCCCGGGGGTCAGATGCGCGGCGATCGCGTGCCCCGTCTCATGGTAGGCAACGAGTCGCCGCTCCCGCTCCTCGAGCACGCGGTTCTTACGAGAGAGGCCGGCAATTGCCTTCTCAATTGCCTCGCTGAAGTCCTCCTGCCGTACCAGCTTTTGGCCGGCCCGGACGGCAAGAAGCGCGGCCTCATTCACCAGATTTGCCAGATCAGCACCCGCCAGACCCGCGGTGGCGCGCGCAACGCGCTCCAGGTCCACCTCCGGGTGAAGCTTCACCGTTTGCGAATGCAGACGAAGTATCTGGGCTCTGCCGGCAAGGTCCGGCTTGTCCACCAGGACTTGGCGATCAAAGCGTCCGGGGCGAAGAAGCGCCGGATCAAGGATCTCCGGACGGTTGGTGGCCGCCAGAACAATCACGCCGGTGTCCGCATCAAAGCCGTCCATCTCAACCAGTAGCTGATTGAGCGTCTGCTCGCGCTCGTCGTTGTTGGCAATGCCCGCGGTGGCTCGGCTCTTCCCGATGGCGTCCAGCTCATCTATGAAAATGATTGATCGCGACGTGCTTCTGGCCTGCTTGAAAAGATCGCGAACGCGGCTTGCGCCCACCCCAACGAACATCTCAACGAAATCCGCACCGCTCAGCCGGATAAACGGAACGCCCGCCTCACCGGCAACGGCACGCGCAAGAAGCGTCTTCCCGGTACCGGGAGCACCAACCAGAAGCACGCCCTTTGGAATGCGGCCCCCAACTTCAGCGTATCGCTCTGGGTGCTTGAGGAAATCGACAATCTCCTCAAGCTCCGCCTTCGCTTCATCCGCGCCGGCGACGTCCGCAAAGGTTACTCCGGTCTCACCCTCAGCCACCACGCGCGAACGGCTCTTGCCGATTGACATGATGTCACCGCCAATACCGCCCATACCACCGCGCTGGAACATCTGACGCCACAGAAAGAAGAGCAGCAGAATGGGCAAGAACCAGCCGGCGAGTGTCCAGAGCACGCCGCCGGAGCGTTCACTAACGCCAAAGTATTGGACCTCATGCTCGTCAAGCAAGGGAATCAGGCCGGGATCATCAACGCGCACCGTTTTGAAGAGCTCTTGCTCTTCGGTGCCCGCCGGGGGGCGCCCAATAGCCACCAGATATGAGGTGCCAATCTGCACCCTCGTTACCTGGCCGGATGCGATCCGCTCCTTGAACTGGCTGTAGTCAACGGTGGGCACCGCCGTTCCCGCAAGCAGACCGCCGAGCAGCTGGATAACAATGACGCCGCCAATCACCATAAGCGGGACCCAGCGGACAATGGTGGACCGCCGCTGATCCCTATCTGAATCTGAGTTGGAATCCGAGCCACCGCCCAGGAACCCTCGTCTGATCTCATCACTCATTACGTACTCCCGCAGATGTGTAGCAAGGGACGTGCCAAGACTTCGTGAACGTTCGGATCTTCCACGGGATTTCCTGCTGATCAACAGAGCAGCTGCTGG
>CAYTGY010000436.1:0-2940 GCA_964437265.1 uncultured Spirochaetaceae bacterium
TCGTACCGCCAGCGGGTGAACGACGGTGTCTATGCGCTCGCCGCGCCCATTCGTGGCCGGCCCCGGTGCGGTGGACTCATCCATGCGTCCAGCATGAACGCTGCCGGCTCCGCTGGTCAAGGTCACCGCATCAGCGTTACGCATGCGGCTCCTCCGCCGGTGAGGATACTGTAGGCGGTTGCCGGCGGCAACCGTTCGCGGCGCGACTACCGGCCAGGACCGAACCCGGCGAGCTTCCGTACGGCGCGGGGAACCGCGTCCTGCGACTCCGGCGGCGTCTTCTTGTCCGTCTGATAGTCAAACTGCCAGGTGAACGCCTCAAGATGCCCCGTCAGCTCACGCCGACTCTTTTGCTGCACGTCGATAATCGCCCGGTGCCACTCGCTGAGGGTGGCGCCGGAAAGAACCTCGGCACCCAGCCGCAAGACCAGCGGGAGGTGATGGAAACAGAACCCGGAAGAGCCGGCAAGCGTTGCACGAAATGCGTCCTCCGTCTGAAACAGCGTGGCCACCGTATACGCGTAGTTCAGCAGATTGTGCTGAATCCGGTCGCACATCAAACAGTCCTGTTCCTGCGTGGAGACTTCAGCCGAATACTCCGCGGCGGCCTTGACCGCCTGCCGTCCATTCGCTGATGCCAGGCGTTTCTCCAGCTTGGCCCACCTCTCTCCCAGCGACGCCAGATGCGTGGCAAGGGCCAGAGACAGCCCGAGTTTCCCGGTGCCGCCTGCGAGCATGTGAAAGTGACGCGGACAGAATCCGTGGTGGTTGAGCTGCACGCGCATCTCCGGTGCCATGATCGAGTTTCCGAGAAAAAAGGTGGTGTTGCGCTGCTCAGCCCGTTCATGCAGAAAGCACAACGGGCAATCCGCGTGCTCTTCATACGCCTCCCACACGGGGATGGTTTCCAGTTCGTACTTCACGCAGGCGAGCCTATCGCCTGGACCGGCGGGTGACAAGAGGGCCGTTACGTCCTGAGTCGATACGGGCGTACGAGAACGTATTGGGCAGGTAGAAAATCCGCGCCACGCCACTTCAACGACACCGCTGTTCCGGTGTATACGTAGTGAAAGGAACACCAAGATGACTGACCCAAGAACCACCGCCGAGCAGTTTGCCCAACTGGCACCTCCACGCAACGTCTCAGCACTAGGCTTTGCACCCAGAAGCGGTCAGCGGATGTGGCTCTTGCTCGCCACCGGTCTGATTTTCACCGCAGCCGGTATCCTGCTTCTGGGATACGCGGTCATGACCACTATCAATTTCTTCACCAGCACCCAGGTTGGGGTTGTCGAATTCCCGTTCGCCCCGTTTGTTGCCGGACTGTTGACCGGGAGTGTCGGGCTTCTGGCACTGTCCGTATACGCCCGGTCCGGCAGGTACGCGCGGACCACGGTCAGCGAGGGAACGATGGTTCCCTATCAGGTGATTCGTCACGAACAGCGCTCGGTGGGCTGGTCTCCGGTTGAGCAGCCGTTTGTCGTGCTCCAGGACGCCGACGGCAACGAGTTGGGCGTGCGGGTAACCAAGGAGCTACGCAACCACTACTACCCCGTGGGAACGTCGGTCCCGGTGGCGGTTCACGGCGAGCTCAGAGCTCCCCTTATTCCGTAGGGGCGCTCCGTCCGGCCGCCTGATACTGTTCCAACAGATGAAGCAACTCCCGTGCTTTCTCCGGCTGTGACTCAAAGCAGTTGTGCTCTTCAGCCGGATCCTCTATGACATTATGCAGCTGCATTGCCGGCGCCTCGCGAGCGTCGTCCTCCGGCACGGACCAGCCACCTGAGCCGCGACAGGTAAGGAGTTTCCAGTTTCCGGAGCGAATACCGAAGGTGCCGTTGACCGAGTGGTGGATGATTCCGGCGCGCGGGTTGTTTGCCGTCTGGCCGCGGAACAGCGGCATCATGCTCACGCTGTCCTCCCCCGCATTTGCTGGAAGCGGCGTTTCCACAATTTCAGCAGCAGTCTTCAGGAGGTCCGTGAGGCAGATCGGCTCTGCGCACATGGACCCCGCAGCTATCACCCCCGGCCATGATGCAAAGAACGGAACCCGGCGCCCACCGTCCCAGACGGTCGCCGTATCCCCAGTCGTCGGCCGGCACGTACAGGATATTCGGACGCTGTGTCACCTAACGCCTCCGGGAATCGGCGAAAGCGCGTCCGGCGGATGATTGGGTTCTCCGGGTGACGTTGGAACAGTTGCGGCATACGCACTCCTGAGCTAACGGCTGCGCCACGGTACCATGACAGCCACACGCGTGCGAGCGGTGCGGACGGGAATCACTCAAGATACGAGATACACTGGCTCTGGGAGAAACACTATGAGAATACATCCACTGTTGCGGGCGGCGTCGGCCGTCCTCGTCGCCGGGCTACTCTCCCTGATCGGGGTACCTGCGCTATTCGCCGGCGCCCAAGGCGAGTACGAGCACCGAGGGCGTTTCCCGGTCCCCGCGGACAAGCCGGTCTGGATTGAGTCCGCCCTGGCGGAGATCGTCATTGAACCAACACGCGGTGGCCAGATTGAGGCGCAGGTGACCGCGTCTGAGCGAATAGTGGATCAAATACAACCGGTGGTCGCCGGCCGGGAAGAGAGCGACGGGCTGCACCTGAGGATTCTCGCCGGGCCGGATGCACCCGCCGCTGCCGGGCAGGGCGGTGCCACCTCGCTCTCCCGCGCCCCTGACGACTATCTCATACTGACGGTCCATGTCCCGGCGGGCACACACCTTGTATTGGGCCTAGGAACCGGAGACGCGCGCGTCAGCGGCTTCGCCGGTAGGTTGGTAATCAGTGCCGGACAGGGCAACGTTGTTATGGATAACGTCTCGGGACAGATCACCGTGACAACCACCACCGGTGACATTCGCGCGACGGGGCTCAAACTAACCGGGCGTTCTCGGTTGGTGACCAGTCCCGGGTCTATCGATCTACAGATTG
>CAYTGY010000437.1:0-2935 GCA_964437265.1 uncultured Spirochaetaceae bacterium
GTTGTGTAGGTACTGAGCTATTGGTCAACGAATCCGCTCAACGGCGTGAATCTATTGTGGCTCGGCTCGGGTTGGAGTGTTTTGACGCTGGTACTCATTGCCATCGCACGCCGGCCGGACCGGCTGGATGTGCTCAAACCAATCGCCGTTATTGGGTTGACGGCGGCGTTGGCCACGGATGTCGTGGTTATCGGCACCGGGAGTGCCGGGTTCACACCGCTCTTGGCAGGTGGACCGGTTGCCGTGTCGCCGCTGGTGCGCTTCTACGCGGTTATGGGTGTGTTGGTCGTCGATGTTCTGGCGGCGGCATTCCTGGTATCATTGCGCGGCGGGGAGCATGCTGCTCCGGATCCGCCGGAACGCCCGCGATACCAGGAAACGCATATCGAGGGGGAGTAGATGCACATCTTGCCCATCGCCAGCGGGAAAGGCGGCGTTGGCAAATCGCTGGTTGCCGCAAACGTGGCCCTTGCCCTCGCCCAAGCGGGAAAGCGGGTCATTGTTGCCGACCTTGATCTTGGCGGATCTAACCTCCACCTGATCCTGGGTGTGCGCAGCGGATCCCGCGGCGTGGGCACCTTCCTCACTGACCAGAACACGGAGCTGGACGAGGTGATCCTTGAGACCGATTACCCAAACCTGCGATTCATTCCCGGCGAAGGGGAGATCCCGGGCATCGCGAATATGACATCGGCACAGAAACGCAAACTGATCTCCCGGCTCAAGCGACTGGATGCGGACTATCTCATCATGGATCTGGGCGCCGGCACCAGCTTCAACGTGATGGACTTCTTCCTGATGTCGCCGCATGGCATTGTGGTAACCACACCCTCGCCCACCGCGACGGTCAACGCTTACCTGTGCCTCAAGAACGCGCTCTTTCGTCTACTCAGCACCACGTTCAAGCGGAAGTCCGCCGCGGCTCAGGTGCTTGAGAATCTGAGCCGGCGATCTGCCAATCTGCAACGCGTGTACATCCCGGAGCTGCTGGAGCAGATCCACGCGGCTGACCCGGAGAGTCACGCGGCGTTTATGAAGAACGCCCAGCGGCTGAGGCCGCGACTCATTCTCAACCTGGTGGACGACCCAAAGGACGCGGACCGGATCAACCGGCTCAGGCGAAGCTGCACGGAATACCTGGGCATGGACGTTGAGCACCTGGGCATCATCTACCGGGATGAGCTCCAGGATGTCGCGCTTAGCTCCCGCCTGCCGATTGTTGTCTACAAACCGCAGAGCGTGCTTTCCGCGGCTATCTACCGGATCGCGGACAAGCTCCTCGAGCTCTCTTCTGATGCGGATGAGACGTTACGGTGGTCCGACAGTGACGAGACCTTCTCTGAAGCGGCGATGGAGGCAGAGATCGACTATGAGGCTAAGGTAGACTACATTGAGGAGTTGCTGCATTCGGGGGCGCTTTCTCAGGGCGATCTGCTTGAGACGGTGAAGTCTCAACAACTGGAGATCAACCATCTGAAGAAGGAGAACACGCTCCTGAAGTCCCGCCTGCTCAAGGCGGCACAGGCAGGATTCCCAATCCGGTAGGACGCGATGGCACGGCAGGCGATAGAGGTAGAGGGACAGCTTACCCTCCAATTCTCTGAACAGAACCTCTCCGCATCCGTGACGCTCACCAAGGGCGCAGGCCATGAGCTGTGGACGGCCGACGGGCTCCTAGAGCTGATGCGCAACAAGGGAATCACCGAGGGGCACAAGGCGGAGGAGGTCCGCCGGCTCTTCAACCTCTGCGAGCACAAGCCAAGCCCGTACGTTTTCACCGTGGCGGAGGGTACAGCGCCGGTGGACCCCGTACCGGAGCGCGTGGAATGGGAGGACCTGTCCATTCCTGAGGAGCTTCAGGCGGAGACAGCCCGGGTGCTATCCTCCGCGGGACCGCCGGAGATCCTGCTGGAAGTCCGTCAGAAGGTGAGGCGGGAGAAGACGGTGACCAAGAAGCCGGTCCTGCCGTTTCTCAAGGCCCGAACGGAGACGGTGACCGTATCCGAACAGACGGTTGATCACAAACGGGTCTACGTAGATCACACCGTTGAACAGACGGGATACGCTACCGAGGGCCAGAAACTGGGAACGGTACTGCGGAAGGAAGAGGGCCTTGCCGGCCAAAGCGTGACCGGCGAACTGGTGCCACCAAAGGTGCTCGCCGATCCGCTGTTCTACCACGGCAACGGCGTGGTCCGCAAACGCGACGAGCTCTTTGCCGAGAACGCGGGGTATGTCCGAATTGGGGTCAATTGGGTTGATGTGATCGCCTTTGAGACGCACGACTGGGAGGTCACGGTCTCCGCGGACCAGGCAACGTGTTTCCTAAGCTTTGATCCGGGAGATCGTTCGGCAGCCCCGCCGACGGCGGATGAGATTCGGGATGCTGCCGTGTCCCTGGGGTTTGACGCAGACACGCTGATAGAACATGCGGAGATCGCAAAGATCCTCAGCGAGGCGGCCTCATCCGAGACCGCGGTTGAGAACGTCCCGCTCACGCATAGCCGTGACGCGTCCTTCGACATATTCGTGGATGACCAGAAGCTCACGGCAGTGCTGAATGTGTACAAGGGGAAGGGCCGCGGAAAACCGCTGAAGCTCAAGGAGCTTGGAGCGGCGATCAAGGCGAGCAAGCTTGTCGGTCTGAACTTCGAGAAGATCAAGACGGACATCAACGCCTTCTACCGCAGCCCGGAGACGGACTTGATTGGGTATGTTCTGGCCGAGGGGAAACCGCCAACTCCCGGACCGGCGCGAACGGCGGAGTACTCGGTGCGCTTTCTACCCGCCGACCAGACCGCTGATCTCCGCCATGCCCTCCAGGAGCGTGCGGAAGCGCTGCCGAATCTGGAGTCGCTCAAAGAGTTTCCGATGGAGCTGGTGGAAGCGTTTGGCTTCGTGGATAGCGAGCAGCGGATTCTGGTGATCTCCCCGC
>CAYTGY010000438.1:0-2928 GCA_964437265.1 uncultured Spirochaetaceae bacterium
GTACAGTGAGCGGGCAACGCTTGCGTATGATCGTGTCCGTGAGCAGGTAGCCGCTTACTTCAATGCTCCGGAAGATGGATCGGTAGTGTTCACCAAGGGGACTACGCAAAGCGTGAATCTAGTCGCGTATTCGTGGGCCCTCGAGCGGCTTGGTCCTGGCGACGAAGTGGTCGTCTCAGAGCTCGATCACCACGCCAATCTGGTCCCCTGGCAGGAGACCGCTCGCGCCACCGGAGCGACGTTACGGTTTCTCCCGCTGGACGCCGAAGGCCGCGTCATCGTGGAACGGCTTGATGAGGTGATTGGGCCCAAGACACGGCTGCTGGCAATCACCGGGATGTCCAATGTCACCGGGTATGTTCCGCCGCTTGCGGTGCTTATCAACGCGGCGCACGCGGTGGGCGCGGTGGTGCTGGTGGACGGTGCGCAGTTGGTGAGCCATCGGCCCACAAACATGGCGGCGATGGACGCTGATTTCCTCTGTTTCAGCGGCCACAAGATGTGCGGGCCCACCGGCGTGGGCGTCCTCTACGCAAAGCGGCGGCTGCTGGAGGAGATGCCGCCGTTTCTCTACGGCGGAGACATGGTGACGCGGGTGCGCAGAGAGTCCGCTACCTACAAGCCGGTGCCGGAGAAGTTCGAAGCGGGCACGCCGAACATAGCCGGCGTGCTGGGATTGGGCGCGGCGATCAGCTATCTGGAGGAGATTGGCATGGCGCGGATTGAGGAGCATGAGAACGCGCTGATGCGCTACATCCTCTCCCGCGCCGCGGAGGAGCCGGGAATTGTCTCCTACGGACCGGAAGGCGTAGAAGAACGTGCCGCCATCTTCAGTTTCAACGTTGGGGAGGTCCATCCGCACGACGTTGGGGCGGTGCTGGATAGCCACGGGGTTGCGGTGCGCACCGGATTGCTGTGTGCGCACCCGCTGATGACGCACTTTGGGATCCACGGTACGGTTCGCGCAAGTTGCCACCTCTACAATACCACCGCGGATATAGACCGGCTCTTTGAGGCCGTAGCCGCGGCACGGGAGATGTTTTCGTGAATCTTGAGAACGACCTCTACAAAGAGATCATCCTTGACCACTACAAGAGCAAACGGAACCGCTACATCATGGAGGACGCCGACTACCGCGAGGAGGGGGTGAACCCCAGTTGCGGCGACGACATAGAGCTCTTCCTGCGGATTGAGGGTGACATGGTGACCGACGTCAGTTACCAGGGCGTGGGGTGCTCCATCTGTCTGGCAAGCGCGAATATGCTCTGCGACGCGCTTACCGGACGGAATGTGGAGGAGGCTCAGTCATTGCTGCGAATGGTGAAGTCGTTCTTCACCGCGGATCAGGTTCCGGATCTGCCTGACTACGCCGGAGACTTGGTTGCGCTGGAGGGCGTGCGGAGCTATCCGGTGCGTATCAAGTGCGCGTTGCTCTCCTGGTCCACGCTCGAGCAGATCCTTTCCCAGATGGAGAGCGGCTCGTCGTAGGTTGCCGGCAAGGCGTGCGTTGACAGGCGCCACGCGCTCGGCTTAGTCTCAACCCGGTTGGTGTCCGGCCGGTAGTCAGGCGCGGGCGCTGCATCAATCGTATATACCCCTGCACGTCAAGGAGATGATTATGTACAAGGTTGTGTTGCTCCGCCATGGCGAGAGCCTCTGGAACAAGTCGAACCAGTTTACCGGATGGACGGACGTCGACCTCTCTGAGAAAGGTGTTGAAGAAGCAACCAGTGCCGGTGAGATTCTGAAGGCCGAAGGGTACGTGTTTGATATTGCGTTCACCAGCGTACTGCTACGCGCAATCAAGACCCTGCATATCACGCTTGAGACCATGGGCCTGCACTGGATCCCGGAGCTCAAGTCATGGCGGCTCAATGAGCGGCATTACGGCGCGCTCCAAGGGCTCAACAAGGCAGAGACCGCGGAGAAGTACGGTGACGACCAGGTCCACGTCTGGCGGAGAAGCTATGATACGCCGCCGCCTGAGCTTGACGTTGACGACCCACGCTATCCTGGAAAGGACTCGCGCTATGCGGATATGGACCCGGCGGAGGTCCCCAAGACCGAATGTCTCAAGGACACCGTTGAGCGGTTCCTGCCGTACTGGCACAACGACATTGCACCGGTGATCAAGACCGGCAAGCGCGTGATCATTGCGGCGCACGGGAACAGCTTGCGTGCGCTGGTGAAGTATCTGGACAATATCAGCGATGAAGAGATTCCCGGGCTCAACATTCCTACCGGCGTTCCACTGGTCTACGAGCTGGCTGATGACCTCACGCCGGTCAAGCACTACTACCTGGGTGACCAGGAGGCGATCGCGGCCAAAGCCGCCGCGGTGGCAAACCAGGCAAAGGGCAACTAGCCGGACGAAGCGGCGCGGGTGATGGCATCCCTGCTATCTCACTACTCCCAGCGGGAAATCCTCGCCAAACAGAAACCCCGTAGAGTACTGCGGCCGGGCCGCGTGCTCTGCGGTGACCAGCGGAAGCGTGTACTCCACATGGCGTTTGATCGAGGAGACCGTGATCTCGCTCCCGGATGCTGCCGCGTCTCCGGCAAGGCCCTGGAGCAGCACGTGCGTCAGCGCTCCCTGACCCAGGGTGTCAAACTCCTGCGCAAACTGGTCTTCTCTGCTTGCCGCTATGAGGGCTGAACCGGTCGCGCGGCTCAGCCGGGAGAGGGCGAACTCTTCGGCGGCTCCGCGGACGCCAAAGCCAAACGCCTCCGCAACGGCGCCTGAGTTGCAGGCGTCCAGAATAAGCAGCTGCTTTCGTGCTGGGACGTTGCTGACCAGCTCTTGAAACTCGGTACCGGAGATTCCGGAGGCCACGAGTTGATCGCTACTGGTCATCTGCGTGACCTCAGGCAGAACAAAATAGAACTCGGTATCTCCGATTCCTGAGCCGGGAGCCGCAATGCCATGAC
>CAYTGY010000439.1:0-2899 GCA_964437265.1 uncultured Spirochaetaceae bacterium
ACTGCCCGTGTATGCTCCACAGCTCTAGCCCGCGACGGTGCCGTCAAAATCCAGCACGAGCGTCACGCGATCGTGCTCCGGTGCGTGGTCGTTGCGAATGGTGATGGTGATGCTACTCTCGGTTCCGAGCGTGTATTCCTCGGCAGCGACCAAGGCGATGTCGATCGTCTTATCTGGCTCGAAGGTTCGATCATCGATAAGTTGCAACGCCACGGCGACCGAGGATTCACCCGGTGGGAGTACGACCGCGGCGCCGTTCCACCCGCCGTACGTGTAGTCTTCCCCCTCCATGGCGGTGCCTGATATGGACACAAGGACCGTTACCTCATCTTCCGCGGTGCTGCGGCCTACGGTGAGGTGCGTCGTTGCCTGATGCTCGTAGAGCCACTCCCGCTCTGCCGCAAGAGTCACTACGGGAGGATCCGGCGGATCCGGGTCCTGTTCAGGATCATCAAGGTCCGGATCGTCGTCACCCGGCGTCTCATCCGGCGCGCCCTGCTCATCCGCGTCCGCGGCAGGCGGTGCCGGTCCTGTTGGGGCACCACACGCGGATACGGCTAACAACACGGCGGCCAGTACGAACGCGGCGATGATCGGTGTGAATGGCTTGGATGACCAAAACCCGTCTTTCATGACTCCTCCAAGCGGCGTCGAGATTGCGCTCAGCGCGCGGACGCCTCACACTAGGAGAACTACCGCGTGCTCCCCCGTGCTTGACAATGGTTGACGCTCGGACTAGGTTTTTCCCACCAAGGAGGGGGTTGTGATCAAGCGCGTTATTGCTGCCCTGTTGTTACTCTCATTGGCGGTCTCCGTATCCGCGTTGACCGTCCGGCTTGGAAGCGTTGCCCCGGAGAACTCGCCGTGGGGCAGGGCACTCAACCGGCTCGCCGCCGAATGGCTGGACATCTCCAACGGGAGCGTCCGGGTCCAGGTGTTTCACAACGGGGTAGCCGGAGATGAAGCGGATCTGATTCGCAAGATGCGAATTGGGCAGATCCAGGCTGCCGTGTTGACGAATGTCGGTATGACCAGCCTGAGCCAGAAGATCCTTACACTGAGCATGCCGCTTCTCATCACCAGCGAAGCTGAGTTCACCTACGTGTTTGATCGCGTTCACTCCCAGATTGACGCTGAGATTGAGCAACAGGGCTTTCGGGTGCTTGCATGGTCCATGGCCGGTTGGCTTCGCTTCTTCAGCAAAGATGAGATTCGTCTTCCGGATGAGTTGCGACGTGTGAAGATGGCCGCAAGCCCTGAGGAGATGGAGCTGGTGCGCGCGTACCAGCTCATGGGCTACCAACCCATCGCGATCCCCCGCACCGAGCGGCTTGCCGCGCTCACCAACGGCATGGCAAACGCGTACCTCACCGCCCCAATCCTAGCCGCCGGCTTTCAATGGTTCGCGCTCACCCCCAATATGCTTGACCTCAATATTGGCCCGGCGCCCGGCGCGGTCCTCATCTCTGACCTTGCGTACCGGCGTCTGCCGCGAAACATCCGGGATGAGTTGATGGCGTCCATTGCGGAGATTCAAGAGGACCTCAATCGGGAGATCCGGGAGCTGGAACAAGAGGCGGTAGACACAATGGTTCAGTACGGCCTGGAGATCACGGAGCTCACCGACGGCGAGCGCCGGATCTGGGAAGAAGAGCTGCAGGCCAGCTACGACGTGACCCTGGGTACCGTCTTTGACAGCGGACTCTATGAGCAGATCCAGGAGTACGTGCGTGAGTTCAGAGCGGGTCGCTAGTTCGCAAGCTCCGCCTCCCGCAGGCGGTGAGCGGCTTCCGCGCCGTGTAGAGAATCTACTCAACCTTGTGGCGCTGCTGGTGCTCGGTCTCTTGCCAATCATAGAGATCTTTGTCCGCAGCGTGTTTCGCGCCGGTATTCCCAGTGCGTCAGAGTACGTGGAGCACTTCGTCCTGCTTGTGGGCTACCTGGGGGCTATGCTGGCCGCGCGGGAGGGTGAACACCTCTCGGTAGCGGCGGCGTCGCTAGTGCGCGGCGAGCGCGCTAAGCACATCATCCAGATTGTCACCGGTGCCGTAGCGGTGGCGTTCACCACCGCGTTTCTGATCGCCTCAACCGAATGGCTGATCACCGCCTTCGCTAGCGGTCTCATGGTTGGGATCCTTCCCATTCGTTTCTTCGCAGGCGTGGTTCCTGTATCGTTCGCGTTCATCACGGTGCGATTCATCCTCACCATGCCCCGCGGTCGCGCCTCGGCGATCAGCGGTGCTGTTGGGGTTCTTGTGGGGATCTTGCTGGCATTAGGGTCGGTGACCAATCTGATCTACACCGTCTCAATGGAGATACCGGGGGTTGTCTTCACCATTGAGTCCGTTTGGTTCGGGTTTATTGATCTCTTCTCGCTGCCGCTAATCATTCTCCTCATTGTGAGCGCGTTTCTGGGTACGCCGCTCTTTGTGGTGCTGACCGGGGTGGCGTATCTGCTCTTCAGCAGAAGCGCGGGTATTGTCGCCGTGGTGCCCAATGAGGGCTACACCATGCTCACCTCGTCCTCAATTCCGGCTATTCCCATGTTCACCTTTGTGGGGTATCTGCTCAGTGAAAGCAAGGCGGGCGAGCGGCTCTTCCGGCTCTTCCGCGCACTCTTTGGCTGGTTCCGCGGCGGGATGGTGGTGGCGTCTATCATTGTCAGTGTGTTCTTCGCCACCTTCACCGGAGCAAGCGGCGTGGTAATCCTGGCGCTGGGTGGGGTTCTCTACATGATTCTCCATGAGCGCGGACGGCAGAGCGAGCCGTTTACCGTTGGGTTGCTTACCGGCGTTGGTGATCTGGGGCTTCTCTTTCCGCCCTCGCTGGTCCTGATCCTGTACGCGACAACTGCTCAGGTGAACGTTCTTGAGATGTTCCTCGGTGGCATCTTGCCCGG
>CAYTGY010000440.1:0-2883 GCA_964437265.1 uncultured Spirochaetaceae bacterium
GGCGGCCGCTTCCAGCTGCATCCATCGCGAGCAGGACGTGGCACAACGGCGAACAAGGAGCACGATGGTCTGTTCAACGTTGGAGCGACATTTTCCCCCGGGTATGGGTCCACCTACGGGAGAGGCTACCTGGTGGACGTGGAGATGGTCACGCTGGTTCATGTCCCGGCGGACATCCGCGAGACGATTGAACAGGAGGTTGCTCGACTGGTCAGCGAGAAGCTCGAGGAGTACTTTCCCGAACGGGAGCTTGCGGTTGTTCGTGACCGGAACGTCTACAAGATCCACGGAGACCTGAAACTGGGTACCGTGTAGCGGTGTCACGATGCCGGCCGACGAAAATGCACTGTTGTTCTTGAACAAAGAGGAGAGAATGCATACTATTGAATGGAACGCTCTCTCACCACGTACATGAGGTTGGAATGGACGCGCAGGTAAACGAACTCATTGAGAAGATCAAGTCCGAAGGCGTAGAAGCCGCGGATCAGAAGGCCGCCGAGATCATAGAAACTGCACAGAAGCAGGCCGAACAGATTGTGGATGAAGCCCGGCTCAAGGCACAATCCATCATCGAAGAGGCAAAGGCGGAGCGGGCCAAGACAGAGACTGCCGGTATGGAGACGCTCAAGCAGGCCGGACGAGACCTCATTCTGAGCTTGGAGGAGCAGATCACCGCCCTCTTCAAGACCGTAATCGATTCCCGTGTTTCCAGTGCGCTTGACGAGCGGACCGTCAAGGAAGCGATCATCACGGTGATCTCCGGATGGTCCACGGAAGCGACCGGCGGCATGGATGTCGTGCTTGGCGAAGAGTTGGCCGCCAAGATGGAGACGCAGCTGCGGGCTGATCTTGCAGAGCACTTCCGCGCAGGGCTTGAGGTGAAGCCGGTTCGGGGCGTCTCCGCCGGGTTCCGCGTCGGGACCAAAGACGGCTCCGCGTACTACGACTTCAGCAGTGCAACCATTGCCGAGTCACTTTCGGCCTTTCTAGGACCCAAGCTTCAGGCTGCTCTCAAAGAAGCAGCGGAGTAGGAGCGCGGCCGGTGAGCCAGTACTACTTCTTCGTCGCAAGTCTCCCCACGCTCTCGCTGACAAGCGACCGGAGGCCCAGCACACCGGCGTTCCTCGCCCACTGTCGCGGGAACATCTCCGAACGAGATTTCCAGCTTCTCAGCCGTGCCCTCATTGATCCACCGCAGCAGCTGGTCACCGAGTCCTCGCTCCTGACGGAATGGACCGCCTTTGAGATGGGACTGCGAAACGAACTGGCACGGCAGCGCGCCGGAAACCGTGGTGTGGATCCCGCCGAGGACATTCGCCACGACCGGACGGGGGAGACCCATACCGGCCGCGTGGGACTGAGCGAGTTGGTCCGCGAGGCGCAGAACCAGGCGACGCCGCTTGCGACTGAGGAGTTCCTCATCCGTGCACGCTGGCGGGTGCTGGACGACCTTGAGACCGGTCACTACTTTGATAGCGAGCGCGTGCTGGTCTACTATCTGAAACTACAGTTACTCGAACGTAGGTCGGCGTTTACCAAGAATGCCGGCGAAGAACGGTTTACTCAGCTCACTGAGGGAATCCTCAACGCCTACTATCAGGAACAGAGTGCCATATGACAACAGGAACAGTCGTAGCCGTAAACGGCAACATGGTATCCGTGGAAGTTCAGGGCGATGTCGCGCTGAATGAAGTCGGGTACATCGTGGTCGCGGAAGAGAGTCAGCAGGAACCGAAGCGCCTGAAGAGCGAGGTTATCCGTATCCGCGGTTCGCGGGCGGAGCTCCAGGTGTTTGAGATGACGCGCGGCATCGCCGTCGGAGATTCGGTGGAGTTCACGCGTGAGCTCCTCGCGGTACAGCTCGGGCCCGGCCTCCTGGGGCGGGTCTACGACGGCTTGCAGAATCCGCTGCCTGAGTTGGCAGAACAGTGCGGCTTCTTTCTGGACCGGGGCGTCTATCTCAACGCACTCAACAGAGAATCGTCCTGGGAGTTTACCCCAAAGGCCAAACCGGGAGATTCGGTGGCTCGGGCTGACACGCTCGGTGTAGTGCCGGAGGGAATCTTCGAGCACCGGGTCATGGTCCCGTTCAACTTCTTCGGCAGCTACACCGTCAAGTCCATTGCCCCAGCCGGCCCCTACACCATTGAAGATGAGATTGCCGTATTGACGGATCAGGACGGAAACGAGCACCACGTCACCATGGCGTTTGAGTGGCCGGTCAAGCGCGCCATCGACTGCTACGCGGAACGGCTCAAGCCCACCGACCCGATGGTGACGAAGGTTCGGATCATCGACACCTTCTTTCCGGTTGCGCTTGGGGGGACCTACTGCATTCCGGGACCCTTCGGCGCCGGAAAGACGGTTCTCCAGCAGATCACCAGCCGCAATGCGGACGTAGACATCGTCCTCATCGCTGCCTGCGGCGAGCGAGCGGGAGAAGTCGTGGAGACACTCAAGGAGTTTCCCGAGCTCCTCGACCCACGGACAGGTCGCAGCCTGATGGAACGGACCGTTATCATCTGTAACACCTCCTCTATGCCGGTGGCCGCCCGCGAGGCATCGGTATACACGGCGGTCACCATTGCGGAGTACTACCGCCAGATGGGGCTCAACGTTCTATTGTTGGCGGATTCCACGTCCAGATGGGCACAAGCGATGCGTGAGATGTCCGGGCGCCTTGAGGAGATTCCCGGTGAGGAGGCGTTCCCGGCATATCTGGAGAGCGTCATCGCCGCGTTCTATGAGCGCGCCGCAAAGGTGCGTCTGGCGGACGGAAAGATCGGCTCGGTTACTATTGGCGGCACCGTCAGCCCGGCCGGCGGAAACTTCGAAGAGCCGGTCACACAGGCCACGCTCAAGGTGGTCGGGGCCTTTCACGGC
>CAYTGY010000441.1:0-2880 GCA_964437265.1 uncultured Spirochaetaceae bacterium
GGAGGTGAGCGGGCTTTTACAGGTCTTCAGGAATATTGTTTTTACTATTTTGTCATGCATCATCTTCTCCATCCCCATAAGCTTTCTGGCTGCCCGCAACATCATGCAGGGCTCGCGGCTAACGCTCGCGGTCTACTACGCCACGCGGACCATCATGAACATTGTCCGCTCCATTGAGCCGCTGATCTGGGCTCTGATTGCAGTGGTATGGGTAGGAATAGGGCCGTTTGCCGGAGTCATTGCGCTCACCCTGCACTCCATTGCTGCGCTCACCAAGCTCTACTCAGAGGCGATTGAGGGTATTGACCCCGGTCCCATTGAGGCGATCCGTGCAACCGGCGCCAACGGGTTCCAGACAATTGTCTTCGCCATTGTGCCGCAAATGATCTCGCCGTTCGTCTCCTTCTCCATCTACCGGTGGGACATCAACGTTCGTATGTCCACCATCATCGGTATGGTCGGTGGCGGCGGTATCGGGTTCTTGTTGGTGCAGTACATCCGGTTGCTGGACTACCGTGCCGCGGGTATTGCCGTGTGGTTCATTGCCGTCACCGTTGCGGTGCTTGACTACGTGAGCGCGGAGATCCGCGCGCGGTTAATGTAAGCGGTGATATGCACTATGCCATGATTGACCTGGTAAACACTCGTGCTGGGACCGACAGCGCCTTCTACATCTCCACGGGAAACGTGTGCCCCGCCGTTGGGCCGCCGCGATGACGCTGCCAACGCTTCCATCCGTGCTCCGAAGCGTTCTACTGATGTCTCACTCATGTGGTGCTCCTCGCGCAGGCGGCATCAAGCTCCATCCCGTCTTCTGGGATGAAGCGGCGCCAGTAGCGTACCGTTTCACGGAGCTCGTGCAGCGCCGCGTATGGATTGGCGGCGGTCCCCAAGAAGACTTCAATGGTGAGGTAAATGTCTTCGGCCGGAGGGATCGATGCAGGCAGGCGCGGCGACCGGTAGCTCGCCTGTAGCGCTGCCAGTACCCGTGGTGCGGTGATGATGCCGGATTGGTTGTTCGCTTCGGTGAACGGAAGGTGTGCTGAGCGCGTACCGTCGGTTTGCTGGAGGTGGATGATTGGCGAGTAGGCGCCCAGAGCTGCAAGCCAGGCATATGGGTCGCCGTCTTCAAACCGCGCGAAGAGGTGCGGGCGCGCATCTACAATCGCCTGGACACGATTCCACGCATCGTCTGCCGCCGGCGAAGCGTCGGCCTCCGCGGCGTCCCGGGCCAAGAGGTACGCCTCCGCGGTACCCAACCACGGGAGCGTGGCCGCAGGGCCGCGCCCTGCGTACCAGGCGACGGCCCGGTCAAACGCGTCGTGATCCGGCCGCAGTAGCTCGCGACGGCCGCCAGACGATCAACGAGCGCCTCGACGGCCGCCTCGTATACCGGCCGGCGCTCGATGACGCTGATGGGAAACGCGTGGACGTAGAAGCCCAAGCCTGCGGCTACCGCCGCCGCAACGTCTATCTGCGGCTTGAGCCATTCATTGAGCATTCGGTCCGCGACGTGCGGGTCCGGATGCCCAAGCCCCAGCGTGGCGTAGGTACCGTGGCCGGAGTACAGGTTCGCCACCCGCAGCCCGTGGCCGGCACAGGCGGTGCGGACGGATTCCGCCCACCGCTGTTGATACTCGCGGCCGTGGTAGTGCGGATCGTTCTCCGTATCCGCGCTTGCCTCCACAAGGTTCAGGCCAAGGTCCGCTACCACGCGCGCCCAGTCGGCAGGATCCGTCCAGCGCTTGGCTGCAAAACAGTTGTCGATTGCCAGGTACAGTCGCGGCATCATCCACCGCCCTTGAGGATTCGACGCATGAGCCGGGTGGCGGTCCCGGCGTTGCCCAAGAATACCGAGTAGTTGCGTTCCATGCGTTCTCCTCGTCGTCTCGTGTGCCGCAATAGTCTCTTGCGGTGATTGGAATTCTAGCGCACAGACAAGGCTAACAATGATAGGTTTGGCCGTCCGCGGGGTTGGGGCACAAAAAGAGGGCCCGGCGGAAACCGGACCCTCAGTCGTGAGTCAGGAAGACCTGTCCGTCTTACCGGACGGTCCCCCTCTGCATACTGTCTGTTTTTCCGTTCACCTGCACCTCCCTTCGTTCTTGATGATCTCCGCATGCCGACCCGACGAAGCGGTAGCCGCCCACGCGTATGACGGCCACAACCTCTGCCGGTGCCGCTGCGCGTTCGACGAACAACGCGCGGCGCGGCGTCGCGGGAAAGGGTGAAGAGGTCATTCCGCACGTCAGCACCTGCGGCACTGCCGCCCGGGATGCCTCCTCGCACCCTCAGTTTCGTCAAGATTCGCCCGCGGGTCAAGGGCTTTGCGGCGGCCCCAACTACCCGGCGTCGCTGGATGCCGCCCAGAGATTCACGCCGCTCTCAGTGGCGTACTGGTCAATCTCTTTGATCTCCGCGTCCGTAAATGACGCCTTGGCCACCGCGCCCACATTCTCCCGGATCTGCTCCGGCTTGCCGGCACCAATCAGTGCGGATGTCACGCGTTTGTCCCGGAGCACCCAGCTCAGCGCCAGTTGGGCGAGCGTCTGTCCGCGGCGTTCGGCAATCTTGTTGAGCTCCCGCACCTTGGTCAGGTTCTCCTCAGTCACAAACGAATCTGCATCAAAGAACTGCGACGCGGTGCGGGCGCGCGAGTCATTGGGTATTCCGCCAAGGTACTTGGTGGTCAACAATCCCTGCGCAAGCGGAGAAAACGCAATGCATCCAACCCCCTCTGCATCGAGCGTGTCCAGCAGGTCGTTCTCAATCCAGCGATTGAGCATGGAGTAGGAGGGCTGGTGGATGAGCAGCGGGACACCCATCCGGCTGAGGATCTGCGTCGCCTCCATCGTCTTCTTGGCCGAATAAGATGAGATA
>CAYTGY010000442.1:0-2874 GCA_964437265.1 uncultured Spirochaetaceae bacterium
GATCCATCTACGAGATACTGATCCGCAAGGGGATAGTTGGAGAGGACCCGTATCGCGGAGATCAGAAGATCTCTGAGATCCAGACGCCCTCAAATGATCCATTCATTGACTCTGAACGTGAGCACGTGCTCACGGTTCGTCTGAGTGAGTTTGACGGTCTGCTTGAGTTCCTGAACAACTACTACGAGTTCAGCCTTGAGTTCCTGACCTTCTCCCGGCTCAAGGACCTCGCCAACCTGGTTCGGTATATTCAGTGGGACCAACTCAGCCAAACCGCGCACGCCGCCACCACCCGTGGACTGGCGGAGCTTCTCAACAAGGCTCGCCAGGGGACGGACAACCTCTCAACCGGTCTGATCAACGACTCGCTTCAGCAACTGGAGCGAAACAGCCGGGAGATCCTGGGGCTTCTGAAGACCATCACCACCTTCCATCGCGAGCGGTTCAAGCGAGACCTGCGAGAGAAGGTGCTTCCCAAGGTACCTGATCGTTCATCGCTTCAGCCGGATACCACGGATTCCATCAAGGCGGTCAAGCGCGTATACGGCGCGGCGGAGATGCAGGACCCGTTTGTGCCGGAGCTGGTCTCAGAGGTCCTCAGAGAGGAGAACACCCCCGAAGCCGAGCACCTTCGCGCCCAGGTGCTCGAGCGCCTGAATGTGGCTGAGAAGAAACGAACGTTGGGACCCGGAAAGGAGAGCATGCGCGAGGCGCTGGAAGAAGCGGTACGGGCGTTGGGTCGCGCAAGCAGACCGCTGGACACCTCCGTGGAACGGCTAGTTGAGAACGCTGAGATACTGGCCTCGCGAAAACGCGGCTTCATGGAGCGGCTGAAGACGTGGATAGACAAAATGACAAACAAGCACGAGGCCGATCGCGTCTATTCAGTTCGTTACGTCGACGAGACAACCGGCAGCACCCAAACGGAGGCGATACAGTTCACCCCGTTGATTGCGCGCATCAGTAAGAAGGCGCGTCTCTACGGGGCAATCCTGGCAAAGAGCGGAACCGCCTGGAAGAGGGTGACCAGCGCCGGCGACGAGCAGCTGTCTGCATTCATCAACCGGGAGATTGGCGAGTGCCAGATCACGCACCGTCGTCTGCACGCGCTGGATGCGTACTTCAAAGAAAGCGCCACCCCGGAAGAGCGGCGTCGGATGAAAGGCATCAAGATCGAACTGACCAGTCTCAAGAATAGTATTGTCAAGGCAAACCAGCTGCTCCACGAATACAACGCCCGCAAGGAAGAGTACGAGCAGATGAAGAAGCTGGGCGTCGCGGAGTAGCGGCGGCGCGCTACCGGTGAGCCACCGCTGCTCGTTGAGCGGTCGCGTGCGACCTAATGCGAGCGGTAGGTGCCCAACACCCGCAGATCCTCCACGTGGCTCACCAAGTCACCCATGGCACGCTGATACCGCTCAAACTCCGGCGGCAACTCAACGTCCAGGTAGAACATATACTGCCACGGCTTGCCGGGGATGGGCCGGGATTCCAGCTTCTTGAGATTCAGCTCAGCCCGTGCCAGAACCTCCATAGCTCCGTAGAGCGCACCGGGGCGGTCCGGCGTTGAGAACACGATGCTTGCCATATCCAGGTGCTCAACCTCCGTCTCCGACTCGCGAGCCAGCACCACAAAGCGCGTGTAGTTGTGTGGATTGGTCTCAATGCCCTCACGAATCACCTGCAGCCCGTAGGTCTCCGCCGCGCGTGCGTTTGCGATTGCCGCGGCGTCCGTTCGCCCCTCCTCGGCTACGTGCGCCGCCGACCCGGCGGTGTCGTAGAACGGGATGCGCTGCCACTGTTCGTGTCGTGTAAGGAAGGCATCACACTGCGCCAACGCCTGGGGATGACTGTAGACGCTGCGGATCGTCTCCTCGGTAGCCCCCTCGCATCCGAGCAGACTGTGCTCAACGCGGAGCTTGAGCTCACCCACAATCCGGAGGTCCGGATACTGGAGGAGTAGATCGTAATTCTCATGCACGCTGCCTGCTAGGCTGTTCTCAATGGGGACAATCCCGCTTCTGCAGCGCGCGGAAAGCACGGCGTCAAACACATCGGAGAAGCGCGCGCAGGGAACCGGGACCACGTCCTCGTTCTGGAAGTACCTGCTGAGCGCCATCTCGCTGTATGCGCCGCGCTCGCCCTGAAAGGCGACCGCGATGCCGGCGTCGGTTGGTGTGGCGGCGTCGGTCGCGTCGCCCGCGCGCCCGCGGCCTGCCGCCGAGGGCCGCACGGCTATGGGCAGCCGTGTAAGCTCCTTTCCCACCACCGGCGCCAACACCTCGATGTCGCGCATGAGCTTCTCAAGCTGCTCCGGGTACAGACTCTGCGGGCCGTCGGAGAGCGCCTCATCCGGGCGCGGATGGACCTCCACAATGAGACCGTCGGCGCCGGCTGCCACCGCCGCTAGACCCAACGGCGGAACCTTGGCTCGAATACCGGTTGCATGGCTCGGGTCCACGAACACCGGAAGATGGCTCAGCTTCTTCACCACCGGAATGGATGAGATGTCCAGCGTATTCCGGGTGTAGGTCTCAAACGTTCTGATCCCGCGCTCGCAGAGAATGACGTCTTCCGCGCCATGAGCAAGGAGGTATTCGGCGGCCATCAGCCACTCTTCAATGGTTGCGGCCAAGCCGCGCTTGAGCATGACCGGCACGCGGGCGGAGCCTACAGCCTTCAGCAACTCGAAGTTCTGCATGTTCCGCGCGCCAATCTGCAAGATGTCTACATGCTCACGGAACGCCGGAACGTGGCTGACTGCCACGATCTCAGAGATGACGGGCATCCCGTTCGCCTCGCCGGCCTCCTTCAGCAGCTTGAGCCCTGCTTCGCCAAGTCCCTGGAATGAATACGGGCTGGTGCGCGGCTTAT
>CAYTGY010000443.1:0-2871 GCA_964437265.1 uncultured Spirochaetaceae bacterium
CTCGATGACCAGGTCGTAGTAGCAGCGGGGCCGCAACCGCGGCAGCATGGCCATTTGCGCCCGGCTTTCCAGCTGGAAGACCCCTACCGTGTCACCCGCGGTGATCATGCGGAACACGGCGGCGTCCTCATGGGGGATGGTGGCCATGGTGAGCTCAATCCCCTTGTGCCGACGCAGCAACGCAAAGCAGTAGTCCAGATGCGTGAGCGCTCCAAGGCCCAGAAGATCGACCTTAAACAGCCCCATCTCTTCTACATCGCACTTGTCCCACTGGATGACGGTGCGGTCCGGCATGGTGGCATTCTCCGTGGGAACAATGCGAGCGACCGGCTCGCTTCCCAGAAGGAACCCGCCCGGATGGATTGAGAGGTGGCGCGGAAAATGCAGAATCTCTGTGGTGAGCTCTGTGAGCAGCCGCCTGGTGCGCTCACCAAGCCCGGCCGCATCCATCACCTCCACCAAATTGCTGTCCCGGCTGGAGGCGAGCTTGGCCATACGGTCCAACGCCGTCGCCGGGAGACTCAACACCTTCCCCACATCGCGAAGCGCGCTCTTCACCCGATACCTGATGACATTCGCCACCATCGCGGCGCGGTCCCTGCCGTACTTCTGATACATGTGCTGGATCACCTCTTCCCGACGACGATGTTCAATGTCCACATCAATGTCCGGAGGCTCGGCACGTTCACGGCTCAAGAACCGCTCAAAGAGAAGATCCATACGCACCGGATCTACCGCAGTAATCCCGAGGCAGTAGCACACGGCGGAGTTGGCCGCGGATCCCCTGCCCTGGCAGAGAATGCCGTGGCGGCGGCAGTATTCAACAATCTCCCACATGGTAAGGAAGTAGCCGCAGTAGTGGAGCTCATCAATGAGGCTCAGCTCCTTCCGTAACTGGGTGCGAACATCCGCCGGGATAGTGCCGCCGTAGCGTTTCCGGGCACCGCTGAAGGTCAGCTCCCAAAGCCACTCGCTGGTGGTGTAGCCGTCCGGAAGCGCCTCAGAGGGGTAGCGGTACTCAATCTCATCCAGGCTGAACGAGCAACGCTCAGCGACCTCCACGGTTCGTCGCACCAGCTGCGGACCATCAGCGTAGCGACGCATCATCTCCGCGGTTGTGGGAAGCACATAACGCTCATTGGGCGGAAGCAACGTCCCGGCTTCATCCAGGCTCACGCCGTGGCGGATACAGGTGAGCGTGTCATAGAGCCGACGGCGAGGGGCGTCGTGATACAACACACGTGGAGCGGCAACCAAAGGTGCCGACAACCGTTGTGCCTCCGCTCGGAGGTGAGGCTCAAGCTGGGCCTCATGCATATCATCATGACGTGAGACGGCAACATACAGCCGATCCCGGAATGCCTCCGCTACCGCCTCCGGCACCCGTGCACGGTCAGTCGCGGTGTTTCGGGCACGCCGGCCGGTTGCATCAGGACAGTGACCGGTCCACAGTGCCAGCAGCTCCTCTGCATGAGCGGCGATCTCCGGGACCGTCACCGTACTGCTGCCCTTGGGACTTCGCATGCGGCCGGCGGTAATCAGCGAGCACAGCCGGGCGTACCCCTCCCGATTCTGCGCAAGCAGCACCACAGACCGTCCATCCTCCAGGGTAATCTCCGACCCAACGATGAGACGCGGCGACGACCGGCCGCCGGTTCCAGCGGCTGTGGACGCGTGTGCCTGCACAATGCCGTAGACTCCGTCACGATCAGTAAGCGCGATCGCCGGGATTCCCAAACCAACGGCCGCTTCCATCAGCTCAGCCGGATGGCTTGCTCCCTGAAGAAAGCTGTAGTTTGAACGGACCCAGAGCGGCACATAGCTCATTCGACAGCTCCCTGGATCCGCCACCTCCCGGTGCGTTGATCAATGTACCCCCAGAGCAACCTCCCCGCGGCGGTCTCCACGTAGCGATACTCCCGCGCCGTCGGCTCACGCCACCAGCCGGTAGTGATCCGATGAACGGTAGGGCCCACCGCCCCTGTGGGGGTCACCGCCGTCCGGGGCCCGCACGACGAGGATCCCTGCGCTACCGGTTGTCTGAGAATCCGTCTGACCAGCGAGGGACGAAGCTGCTCGGTTTCCATTTCCGGATGTGGAGCAGAGAGTGATGTGACCGGCCGCCACTCGAACTGCTCCTCAGGCAGATGACGGCAGGAGAGGGTGGCGGTCTGGACTGCATCATTGCCAAGCTCCGCTTGGACAAGGGCGACGGCGGCACGCGCGGTTGCGGGATCCCTGCGTGGCGTATGCCTGAACAGGTCTCCCTGCTCTCTGCCCGCCTCAACCACACGAGCCTCCATTGCAAGTGCGGTGACCGGCTGCGTGAGCTCGGTCGCTTCAAGTCGCAGCCGTAGCAGCTTCTCATAGAGCGCCCGGCTGGAGGTAGCCCCGGCGGAGCGCACCACCTCCGTTTGTAGTGATCCGTCTTCCAGCTGCAGCTCTGCGGAGACCTCCGCTACCAGCGACGCCCGGTCCTGGGCTGCAACAAACAGCGCACCGAGCAGCTCATAGAGGTGATGCAGCACCCCTTGCGCAGTACGCTCTGCGTAGGAGAGCCGACGAGCCAGACGCAACGGCACCGCTTCCGCAACGGGTTGTAATGGTAGCTCCGCCTCACCGCGCGCGAACCGGTGCAGCGCCTCCACCTCCCGTCCAAAGCGCCGCCGGAGCGATCCCGGAGAAAAACGCACAAAATCCCTGATGGTGGTCATGCCGAGTTGCAAGAGACGTTCAATCACCTGATGCTCGAGCGGCAGAATGCTGCTTTTCGGCCACCTGGGTCATTTCCTCCACGGCATCGCAGGCCATCTGAAAGTTCACTTGGGCCCGCTGACGCTGGCGGCCGGCCTGCACAAAACCCAGCAAAGC
>CAYTGY010000444.1:0-2868 GCA_964437265.1 uncultured Spirochaetaceae bacterium
CGTCATCCCAAACGGGCTCATAGATGTCACTGACATCGCTGAGGACGCCGGAGAGCGCGAACTCCTGGAGATTGGAGTACTGAAGCATGACCAGGTCCGGCGGTGTTTCTCCGGCAGCAAACCCCAGGCGGAACTTCCTGAGAACGTCATCAGCGGATGGTCCGGCGATGACCGCTTCCAGCGTGTACCGCTCCGCCAGCTCTGGAAATAGGTCCATGATCAACTGGGCGCGACTCTCGACACCTCCGGGACTTCCGTGCTTCATCCACGTCAACGGAATTGGCCCTTCCGGCTCCTCTTCGGCTGCAGGGGCCGCCCACACCGTACCGGCCGCGAGCAGGATCCCGACGACGATAAAGACCGTGGCCGCGGTACGCTGGACCGCTTTGCGTTTTCCTTCCATCGTTCTCTCCTTTTCCGAGTATTCGCTGATCGACAACGTCAGCCTTGTGCCCGATTCGAGGCGCAGAATGACAGCGCTGTCGTCAACGTTGTACAACCGTACTGTAGCACCGCCGGCGGCGGATGTCAAGCTTGAGATTTCACATCGATTCGGGAAGAACCGGGTACATCTGCTGCGGACGAGCGAGCGCACCGGCGCGCACAAACCCTTCCGGTCTGCCGGACAATTCGTGGACAAGCCGATCTCTCCACACGCCAATCTCCCGAGCGTAGGCAGGCTCGTCGATGAGGTTGTGCATCTCCTGCGGATCATCCTCCAGGTTGAAGAAGAGCTGCTGATCCCTGAGCGGGAACCACGCTAACTTCCGCAAACCGTCCGTCAGGTATTGCATGGCTGCGTCCGCCTTGGGCGCCTGTTCCGAGATGTGCGCGCATTCGCCGTGAATGTAGGTTCGCCACGCTACCGGCTCATCGGCTGCGAGCGGAAGGAGGCTCCGGCCCTCAACTGATGCGGGGACCTGCACGCCGGCGGACTCGAGCAGCGTCGGCATGATGTCCATCAGCTCGACAACGTTGGCGTGTACTTGGCCGAATCTGAAGCCCATGCTCTCGGGAAACTTGATCACCAGAGGAATCCGCGCAGAGGGCTCGAAAGGTGCTCGCTTTCCGATAATCTGATGATCACCGAGCATCTCGCCGTGATCCGAGGCAAAGACAAACAGGGTCTCCCTCCCCACAGTGTCCGGATTGAGCACATCCAGGATTCGACCAACCTGATCGTCGATGTGATTGATGCAGCCATAGTATCCGGCTCGGAACTGATGCGAGAGCTGCTCGTTGAGATATCCCTCCCTGGCACGCACGGGCAGCCCGGCCTGTGGACGCTCATACTTTTGGGCCCACTGTCCGCAGACCTGAGGCGGAAGCTCCATGTTCGCATAGCGATTGTAGTAGAACGCGGGACAGGCTACCGGCTGGTGAGGATGGAAGTAGCTCACCTTGAGAAAGAATGGGCAGGTCGGATCCCTTCGCTGAAGGAACTCAATGGCGTTGTCGGTAACCCAGTTCGTGAAGTGAAGGCGATCGTCTAGATGCCACGGACGCGCTACCCAGCTGTTCAACGTCGCGCCGTGGGCCACCGCAGGCAACGGCATTCCAGGGGCGCCAGCCAGAAGGAAGGGGCCGTAGTCGCCAATGTCCTTCCCTTCGTACGGACCGTCCGACCATACCATACTGTCAAATCCATAGCGCTTCCGCTTGGGATAGAGGTGCATCTTGCCCACAACATGCGTCTGGTATCCGGCGGATCGCAAGGCGCCCGGCAGCGTAGGAAGATCGAACTCCAGATCCACGTTGCCCAACACACGATGGGTAACGGGCCGCGTGCCGGTCATGAGCGTTCTGCGCGCTGGGATGCACAATGGACACGCCGAATACGCGTGCGGGAAGTAGCTTCCTCTTCCGGCCAACTCGTCAATGTGGGGCGTTTGGAGAACGGGATGGCCGGCAACCCCAAGGCAGTCACCTCGCTGCTGATCGGTCATGAACAGAACAATGTTAGGCCTTACATTCTCTCTCATAAGCCCCACCTTTGTCATCGCTGTCGTCAACGCAAGCCAAGTCACCGTACCACCGGGTTCGGCAGCGGTCAAGATTTGGAGTCATTTTGGCGCTCGTGATCTTGCGGTATCCGAATGGTGTACTCCGCCTGGGGAGTTCGATGATGACCTGCAGCCCCAGGGAGCCTGAGTGGGCAATGTCCAGATCCGCGGGGAATGGGTTACGGTGTTGGAGGTACGCGCACTCTCAACCACCGTTTCCAGGTAGGGGCCAACGTCGACCGAATCGAAGTCGGCCGGTTCCTGTCTACCGATGGATCGTCACGGATCGCGATCCCTGTGCAGCGAACCCACACGGTGCTGCCGTCGACGTGCGTGTAGCGAACCACCTGGTCGTACGGACGGTGAGGGTCCACGAGGTGTTTGCGGAAAGCGATGGCCATGAGGATCGGGTCGATGTTGGTCAGGGTGCGCTCCTCCACGGCCGCGTCGCCGCGGTTTGACATGCTGCATCTCCAGACGGTGGGACGACGTAGTTCTGATCAGTATGGTTCGAGCTATTGGGTCTTTGGAAGAGAACCCTCTCGGGCATGTTCCACCTGTGCATAGCGTGTCCCATAGGGAACCTAGCGGGACTGATAGTACGGCGGCGAGGCGCGGAGGATCACTCGCCTGTTTGAGCTCAGCGCGCGGACACCAAGACCTCCGGCAGGACTCGAAGCGCAACGGGGCCGCGCAGCCGTGCTCCCACGGGCGGTCCGAACCCGTCACCCTCCCGGCAATAGATAATGAGATCACGCGTGTCGGGATTGAGGGTCCAGTACTCGGCGACACCGCACTCCTGGTAGACCCGCTTCTTCTCCGTCTGGTCCTTCCAAGCGGTCCCGGCGGAAAGTATCTCCAGAAC
>CAYTGY010000445.1:0-2862 GCA_964437265.1 uncultured Spirochaetaceae bacterium
CCAGATCCGACATCTCCGTGAACCGGGACGGGTGTAGCATTGAGCCCCAGACGATGATCCGTCTGCAGGCAAACGCCGTGCGGACGTGGTAAACCGCTCTGTTCAGTTCTCGTTGCGCCTGCTCGAACCGAGCCGTCCGGTGCGACTCCGCCTCCTCGGCCAGCCGCCGCTGGTGCGCGGCGGCCGCTTTTAGGCTCACGCCAAACCGCATGTCATCTTGCGCCATGATAGTCAGTGTACACCGCCGAGCCGCCGTCGTGACAGACGCGGTCCATTTGACCCCGGCCGAAACTGGGGCTACCTTCTTCAGCATGATGTTGAGCTGTTCAGTTAGATTTACTCGGGTGTTCACCGCGACAATAGTGCTCACCGCGCTCCTATTCGTGTCGGCCGGCGTTGGCGCGGAACCACAGATCACCGTGGACTCCGCCAACACCTATTGGGGCGTGGTGGACTACTCACCGGACGGTGCGCTGATCGCCTTGGCGCAGGGGAGTACCGTCTCGCTCTTCGACGTGGAGAGTGGGAGACGCCTTCGCGATATCCGGGCCGGCTCAACCGATGTCCGGGCCCTCGCCTTCACGCCGGATTCCGGTGCGATTCTGTTTGGCAACCGAACCGGCGACCTGCTGCTTGCCGACGTGGCATCCGGAAACGAGCGCTGGTCGCACCGACTTGGTAGTGTGAACGTCCACAGCATGGATATCTCGCACGACGGTGAATTCGCGCTGGTAAGCACCTGGAGCTCTGATGAGGAGCTGGAGACCCGCGGCCGCGTGCGATTCTTGGATGTAGAGAGCGGAGAGATTCTTTGGACCACTGAGGGCGGGTATCCGCCTTCGGACACCAGTAACGTCCGGTTCTTGCCCAACGGCCGGCGCGCCATTCTCAGGTGGAGTTCATCCGCCGTGGCCCTCCTTGATCTGGTCTCCCGGCGTGTGGTGCGGGAGTTCGAAGGCGGGTGGGGCTCCATTGGAAACCTCGCGGTCTCACCTGACGCTCGGCATCTGGCGACTTCCGGAGCCTTTGTTGACATCACGATTCGTGAGATCGCTACCGGGGAGGTGGTGCTGGAGCTCGACGGCGGTGACTGGGTCTACTCGCTCGCGTACTCACCGGACGGACGCACCCTGATTGCCGGAACCCGCTCCGCCGGCACGCGGATCTTCGATCTGGAAGCCGGAGAGCTGACCGGCACTATTCCCCGCAGCTCGCTCTCCGTGGAGTTCTCCCCGGACGGGCAACTGATCGCGACTGGCTCCGGCGACGGCGCCGAGATCTGGGATTGGAAGACGCAGGAGCGTCGAGTGGCGTTCAACGCCGGCGTCCCCGCCCCAACCGAGGCTGCGCTCTCACCGGATGGACGTCGGCTGTATGTCGGCTCTGAGGGAAACGTCGTCCACGTCTGGGACACCCGGACCATGCGGCTGCCGGGGACCCTGGAGGGGCATACGACCCTGAGCGGACGCCGCGCGGCCGGCGTATGGGGAATCGATGTGTCGCCGGACGGGAGCGAGATCGCAACCGCGGGTCAGGACGGCACAGTCAGGTTCTGGGATGCTCAATCGCTTGCACCGCGTGACGTGCTCGACGCGCATGACTCGGTTACCTGGGACGTCCGCTACTCAGGCGACGGCGAGCACCTTGTCACCGCCTCATGGGATGAGACGGCGGTGATCTGGGACCGGCAGACCCTGACGCCGCAGGCGACGATCACCGACGAGTACGGCCTTCAGAACGCGCTCTTTGCCGGCACCACGTCGGCATTCGACATCATTACGTCGAGCGGTCTCTCGAGCGTTGCGGAGATGAAACGGTGGGACGCGCAGAGCGCTACCACGGAGATTGTCTATGGCCCGACGCACGCGATGTCTCCGCCGCTTACGCCCTCAGAAGCGGTGCTGTCTCCTGACGGCAGCTACCTGCTGAGCATAGGAGTAGCAGCGGCATACCTCTACGATGCAGAGAGCGGTGAGCGGATCGCGGACCTTCCCCGCGCTCCCCATTCGGACTATCGCGCGGGGGCCTTCAGTCCGGATGGCGGATCGGTGTACCTGGGTTACCACACCGGCATCATTGAGGAGGTCGAGCTACTGACCAACCGCGTGGTGCGCACCATACCCGCGCATCGCCGCCACGTCGACACCATCAGATTGTCACCCGACGGACGAACCATGTACACCGCGTCCGCGGACGGAACGCTCCGCACTTGGCGAACCGACGACGCGCGGCTTCTGACCACCTCCATCGCCACGCCCGAAGGCGAGTGGGTGACGTGGACGCCGGAGGGTTTTTTTGCCGGAACGGAGGCGGCAATCGCCGACCTGGTCTACGTAGTAGACGGGCTTGCCACCTATGAGGTTGATCAACTCTTTAATCGCTTCTACCGGCCTGATCTGGTTGCGCTGGCCGCACAAGGTCAGGAGATTACCGCGCTCGCCGGACAGACGCTACAGGACGGTGTGTCTGAGCCGCCGCGTGTGGAGGTTGCGGTAGAGGAGTTCGACGGCGGATTTCGCGGACTTTCGGTAACCGGCGATGCGCAGCCGCGCATTGTGGACGGTACCGTCCGCATCCGGGTCACCGCGACGGACCAGGGCGGCGGCGTTAGCCAGGTACGGCTCTTCCACAACGGAGGCAGGGTTCCCTCAGGCGGTACGGCAACTCGGGCCAGCACGGACGGCGTCACCGAGCAGATCTTCGCCGTACGGCTGGCCGGCGGTGAGAACCGGATCACCGCGGTTGCGCTCTCAGCGGATGACACGGAGAGCGAGCCTGCGAGCATCACCCTCACCTACGATGCGCCGGATCGTGCTCCGCCGGCAATGTGGGTTCTGGCGATTGGTGTCAATGAGTACCGCA
>CAYTGY010000446.1:0-2859 GCA_964437265.1 uncultured Spirochaetaceae bacterium
ACCTGGTAGTCACCCGCGACATACCGCTTGCCGAGCGCATGGCGCACCGCGGGATCACGGTCCTCAACGATCGTGGAGACGTGTTCACGCACGAGAACGTCGCCGAGCGACGCAGCATTCGCGACGCGGCACAGCAGATCAGAGATATGGGCATGGAACGTATGGGCGCCCGCCGGCACGGGCCGCGGGAGGTCCAGCGGTTTGCGAATGCGCTTGACCGCGAGCTCACAAAACGACAGGTTGATACCGACCCGTCTAATGGGTAAATTGATATCGATTCCTGAGTGAGAGCCTGTGAAATAGGCGCTCCGACAGAGGTGGTTGTATGAAGACAACAGAGGTCACCGACGGCATCTTCCGGCTCTCCGCGAACGTGCACGATATTCTCTTTGAGAGCATCTGGGATATCCCGAACGGCGTTGCCATGAACTCCTACATCGTCAAGGGGACCACGTCAGCAATCGTGGACGGCGTATGCGGCTGGGACGGCGTTCCGGAGACGCTTTTCGAGCAGCTCAATGAGATGCAGGTGGATATCAAGGACATCGACTATGTCATCATGAACCATCTGGAACCGGACCACTCCGGCTGGTTTGAGGCGTTTCTCCGGCTACGCGGAGATGTGACGGTGGTTGCCAGCGAGAAGGGCGCCGAGCTGGTGAAGCACTTCTACGGGTATGAGGGTGAGGTCATGGCCGTAAAGCACGGAGACACCATAGATCTGGGCGACGGCCGGGTGCTGATGTTTGCAGAGATTCCCAACGTACACTGGCCGGAGACCATCGCCACGTACGACACCAAAAGCAAGACGCTGATGCCGTGCGACGCGTTCGGCAGCTTTGGGGCGATTGACGACACGCCGTATGACGATCAGCTCAGTCAGGAGCAGATCGACTTCTTTGAGAAGGAAGCCGAGCGCTACTTCGCGAACATCGTCGGCCCATTCAGCGTGTTCGTCGAACGCGCGATCGCGAAGCTTGCGGATATCGAGATCAACGTGGTTGCGCCCGGTCATGGGATAGTGTGGCGCAAGAACCCGAACAAGATCATCTCCGACTACATCCGCTACGCCGGCTATTCCAAGGGCCCTGCTAAGGAAGAAATCACGGTGCTGTACTCCACCATGTACGGGATGACCGGCCGCGGCGTGGACCCGGTGGTGGAGGGTATCAAGAGTGTTGGGCTCCCGGTGAACGTACACAAGATTCCGGAAACGGACTGGAGCCACATCATCGCGTCTGTCTGGCGCAGCTCCGGCGTTGTCATTGGAACGCCGACGTATGAGTACAAGATGTTCCCCCCAATGGCGGCGGTGCTTGAGGAGATTGGACGGAAGAAGGCTCTGAACCGCAAAGCGTTCCGGTTCGGCAGCTACGGCTGGTCCGGCGGGGCGCAGAAGGAGCTTGATGATATTGTGGAGCGCAATCGGATGAAGTGGGAGTTCTTGGAGCCGGTCGAGTTCCGCGGAGCGCCCACTGAGGAGCACCTGGGGCTGCTTCGCGCCCGCGGCGCAGAGCTTGCCGGCGCGGTCAAAGAGTGGTGTGCTACCGGTAGCGAGTAGCGCCGCCTCGGCGTCGCTATTCGGTGACCCTTCGCGGCTGGAACCCGCGCTTCTCCAGCAGGTCTATCAGGCTCCCCGGGCCGGCGAGGTGACCGGCCCCCACCACCACGAAGGTGGTTCCGGATTTGGTAATCAGCGTCTCAAGGCGTTCCGCCCATACTTCATTCCGGTGGGCGAACAGACGGTTATAGACGTCGCGCGTTCGAGAATCGGTCTCCACCGGAAGGCGCAGAAACGCGCTAAGCGCCTCTTCGTCTCCCGTGCGCCAGAGCTCGTAGAGATACGCAATACCCTTACCGAGTTCCCGGTTAACCAGCCCTGCTACCAACCAGGCAAGTTGACTGGTAACTGAGGCGCCGGAGAGCGCGGCGATCTGCTCATCCACCGTCTCCAGCTCGATGACCGGTATCCCGCGGCTATGCGCGCGGGAGAGAAAGTGCAGGTCCATGCCCTGTTCGCTGTTGAAGCCGGCCGGAGATCCGGTAGGGTCGGTCGCAAGCAACTCGATGAGCCAGGGCTGCACCTGCATTACGTCGCTGATGCGTAGCGGCGAGCTCTCGAGGCCGGCGGCGATGATCGCCAGCTCCTCATCGGTCGCGATATCCTCAATGGACGTACCGCGAGGCATGGCGGCGCGGCCCTCCATTGCAGCGGTCAGCTCGTTTCGCTCCGTTTTGGTGATGTCAATCTCCACCACCAGGCGGTCCGAGGACGTGAAGGCCTCCTCGATGGCGGTGTGAAGCGGATAGGCGGAGGGTGGTGCAACGTGCATGGACCCGAAGAGATAGACCCGTGAACCCGGCGTACGGATCTCCCACAGCAGCGGCGCTTCCGCTGCTATGCACGGCGGCGGAAGAAGGAGGAGTAGTGCAACGAGCGCCGGCAGCCGGCTAGAACCTCGCGTTGCCCGGCGTTCGTGGATACGGAATGACATCCCGGATGTTCTGCATGCCGGTGCAGTACTGGATGAATCGTTCAAAGCCAAGTCCAAACCCCGAATGTGGAACCGTCCCATACGTTCGCAGCTCAAGGTACCACCAGTAGTCTTCCTGTTTCAGCCCCAGCTCGTCAATCCGCGCCATGAGCGCGTCCGTGCGCTCCTCGCGTTGGCTCCCGCCGATGATCTCCCCAAGTCGAGGGACCAGGACGTCCATTCCCCGGACGGTCTTCCCGTCGTCATTGTTGCGCATGTAGAACGCCTTTATGTCTTTGGGGTAGTCGGTGACGATGACCGGAGCTTTGTGGATCTGCTCAGTGAGGTACTTTTCGTGTTCGCTCTGAAGGTCCGCACCCCAGGA
>CAYTGY010000447.1:0-2849 GCA_964437265.1 uncultured Spirochaetaceae bacterium
CAACACCGCGTTCCCGGTGGGTAGCCCGTCAGGATGGGTGGTTCGGCGCAGTCGCTTGCACTCCATGAGCAGCCTGGGGCCGGCGGCCCGATGAATCGCTCCATCCACACCACCACCCCCCATCAACGAGGAGTTCGCCGCGTTGACAATTGCATCCACGTTGAGCTTGGTGATGTCACCGGTGGTAACCTCTATCCGGTCACGAACGTTATCCGTCATCACAACCTCCCTGGTTCTGAACGCTCAAGATCAGTTCCTCACGCACCTCTCCCATAAGGTAGAAACTCCCGGTGACGACAACAAGGCCCTTCGTAACCCGTCCGGCCTCGCGCAGTGCCGCCCGTGCGTCAATGATGATGCGGGGCCGCGCGCCGCAGGCGGCAAACGCCTCCGCAATTGCCGGCAGGTTGCTGGGCTTGAACACGCCGGGGCGGCTGACCATCACACGTCCGAACAGCGGCGCCAGGATGCGGGCCATCTCCTCGTGGCGCTTTCCGGCGCCACACCCAAAGATCAGTGTCCGCACGCCCGCGTCCGGGCAGAGGGCTTGGGCAATCTGTGCGACCTGCGCCACGGACCCGGGCGTATGTGCCCCATCAAGCAGCACCGGCGGGCACCCGGGAACCAGCTCACCTCGTCCCGGGAGCCGTGCTCGTGCCATGGCGTGCGTAATGGTCTGGGGGGCCAGTGCGGGGAATGCGCGGGTGAGGAAACTGAGTGCAAGAGCGGCGTTTGCAGACTGCGCAGCGCCGAGCATCCGGCCGGTAAACGCAATCTCCCGGCCGTCGCGAAGCGAGAGCGAGATTCGGTTGCCGGACGGAGTGGGCGTGGCGTTGTGCTCCACGATGTCTTCTGAGACAACCGTCATGGGACTGCCCACCTCCGCGGCGCGATTGGCGAAGACCTGCAACACCGATTCCTGTTGCTGCTGGACGAATACCGGGCGGCCGGGCTTGATAATTCCCGCCTTCTCGCCCGCGATCGCCTCCAGCGTTGTTCCTAGGTACTCGGTGTGCTCCAGCTCAATCACTGAGATCAGTGAGGCAAGCGGCATGACGACGTTGGTCGCGTCAAGCCGACCGCCCAGACCGACCTCCACCACCGCGTGCGTGAGTCCGGCCTCACGGAATATCAGAAACGCGAGCGCGGTCAGAAGCTCGAAGGTCGTGGGCCACTGCGGCTCCGGCTCATGCTCAAGCGCAGCCTGCGCGTAGCGGACAAGCGGCTGTGCGGCACCCATCACCAGCTCCGGTGCTGCGGGCTCGCACCGAAGTGAGAACCGCTCAAGGTATGAGGATACGTGTGGAGACGCGTAGCGCCCCACCGCATATCCGGCTGCGGTGAGTACGGACTCGATGTACGAGCACACCGAGCCCTTCCCTTTTGACCCAGCTACGTGGATGACGGTGACCTCCCGGTGCGGGTCACCGAGCGCGGCGAGCATCCGGGTCATTCGGTCCAGTCGAAACGCCCGCGGTGAGTAGCTTCCCCGCTCCACGTTGGTGAAGCTCTCAATGTAGCTGAAGAGCTCATCAACGGCCTCCGGAGAGGCGGGCCGGCGGCCGGGGTCACTCACGTCGGTCAAGGGCTTCCGCGTGCCAGTAAAACCCCTCATACCGTGCGAGGGTACTGACGTGCTCGCGCATTGCGGCGAATCCGTCCTCAGAGATACGGACCACCGAGGAGTATTTCACGAAATCGCGGACGCTCACGCCGGAGTAGACCCGAGCGGCGCCTCCCGTGGGAAGCACGGCGTTGCTGCCGGCCGCGTAGTTCGCCAGGCTGAACGCGGTGTACCGACCAACCAGAATCTCCGCGGCGTTGACTATCTGCTCGAGCAAAGCGTCAGGATCCGCGGTGCGAATCTGGAGGTGCTCCGGCGCGAAGCGATTGACAACACGCGCCGCCTCCGCAAGCGAGCTCACCACAATGATACTGCCGTAGCGGGCAAAGCCGTCGCGCAGGAAGGTGGCGCGCGGCTCCGGGGTCTCCGTGATCAGCGAAGAGATACGCTCTGCCACCTCATTGGCCAGTGCGCGGCGTGTGGTCACCAGCAGCGCTGAAGAGTCGCTGCCGTGCTCACCCTCAATCAGCAGGTCCCACGCTACCGTGTCCGCATCCGCGGTCTCATCTGCAACTATCATTGACTCCGACGGTCCCGCCGGCAGGCCCACGTCCACCACATCACGGACAACCTGCTTTGCCGCAGTCACGTATGCGCTTCCCGGCCCCACAATCTTGGCGACAGGGCGGATGCTTTCCGTGCCATAGGCGAACGCTGCAACGGCGTGCGCGCCCCCAATCCGGTAGATCTCAGTGACACCGCATTGCGCGGCCGCGTACACACAGGCGGGGTCCACGTTGCCCTCCTGGTCCGGTGGTGTGGCAACGGCGACTCGCGGAACGCCCGCTATGCGAGCCGGCACTGCGAGCATATAGAGCATAGACGGGAAGCTGCCGCGCCCGCGGTGAACGTAGAGGCCAACCGAATCAAGTGGATGCACGCGCTCACCAACCGCGATGCCGCGGGCCACCTCCTGAACGGGGAGGTCGTGCACCGCTTGACGCCGGTGGAACCGCTCAACATTCGAGATTGCGTAGTCAATCGCCGCCCGCACGCGTTTGTCCAGACCTTCGATAGCCGCTTCACGCTCATTCTCTGATACGGAGAGCGAGCGGCCGCTGAGATCTGCATGATCAAGTGTACGGGTGAACTCAAGAACCGCCTGGTCGCCACCGGTCCGGACCGCTTCCACAATGGGAGCGATCTTGGGGACCAATTCCCTGATCTCCTGCTCGGAGCGACGCATGACCCGCGCGCGTTCATCCTCAGACAGCTCGTTCCAGTC
>CAYTGY010000448.1:0-2849 GCA_964437265.1 uncultured Spirochaetaceae bacterium
AGCCCACGGGACATCGCCCTGCCCCATGAGGCAACTTTCTTTCTCCGGCTTCTTGTCGCTGGAGAGGAAGGCGAAGTCCTTGTAGTGGCAGTGGAAGATGCGGTCGCCGAGCGTAGCCACGGCGTCCGCAACCGACTCCTCCCGGGCCCACGCAATCCACGCCGGATCAAAGAGCACGCCCACGTTGGATAGCCCCACGTCATCCACCATGGCGCGCGTCTCTTTGGCGGTAAGCGTGAGCGTGTACGCGTGCGTCTCCACACACAGACGGACGTCAAGGCGAGCAGCATACTCGCCCAGCTCCCGGAGCCCGGACGCCGTCTTCTCCCAGATCTCCTGGCGAGGGAAAGCTGATTGCTCAGGGTCAATACCGCCATATGCTCGCACGTTTGGGCAGCCGAGCATGGAAGCAATCTGTATGGCGCGACGCATCCGGCTGAGCTCCAGCTCACGCGCAGGGGAGACGAAATCCTTGAAATACGGCGTGAGGCAGAGAATCCGGATTCCGTGGTCCGTGCTCCACTGCCGTGCAAGCGCAATGAACTCATCGTCGGCCGTGGTGGTGTCCATCTGGCCGTCCTTTGCGCAACGGATCTCAATACCATCATACCCAATCTCACGAAAGAGCTTCATTGCCCCTCGCAGATTGAGGTCAGGGGTTCCCATGGTGTGTCCTGCATACGTCATAGCTTCATCCTCTCATATTCTTCTAGTTGTGCGACCCGCTCTTCAGACCCGCTCCGCCCTGCCCGGTAGGCCGCTTCTACCAAGGCGGTTGTAACAAACCCTTCGGTACCGTCGCGGCTCAGGAGACTATGGGAGCTACCGGAGACGGCCGCCAGAAAGTCGCTGAGCTCCGCGCCAAAGGTGTCTCCCTCTTCAGCAACGTCAATGGTCTCCACAGTATCCGTGTGCACGACAACTCGGTCAGGACGCTCCAACCGCACATACCCGCGCTCCCCGACGAACTGCATGGTAAGGTCGCGATATTGAAAGCTCATCTCATCTGCGTAGTGGCAGGTGAACTGACCAACCAGGCCAAGCGAAAAACTCACCATGATAGAAAAGCCCCGCTCCCGGGCCCACCGGCCAGGCTGGTCAAGCACCGCGGCGTTTACCAAGACCGGCGTTTGGCCTGAGAGCATGCAGACCAGGTCAAACTCATGTACCGAAAGCTCGTACATGGCGCCGACCGTCTGAACCCAGGCTCGCTTTGCGGCATCCGCGGTCAGCGGCTGCGCTTTGGTTGAGGTTACTGATCGCAAGGTGCCAATGCGCGGGAGCTCCGCCGCGGCTCGCTGGAATATGGTTCCGTAGCGCATCTTGAATCCAACGCTCAGCGCGATTGCCCTCCGGCGGGCAAGCTGTACCAGCTCCGCGGCCTCTCGCTCGTTCATCGCCAACGGCTTCTCGCAGAATACCGGAACCCCGGCGCTGAGCAGCTCCTTGGCAACCGGATAGTGCGCAGCCGGCGGAGTACAGACACTCGCGGCGGATACCTCACCTGCCAACGCTGTGACCGATGGAGCGACCAAGCCGTCCACCTCCCGTGCCAGGCTGTTCGCGCGCTCCTGGTCCGCGTCGGCAACCACAATGTGGTCCACCTCCGGATGTGCACGGATGGCCTTTGCATGTGCCGTGCCTATCTTCCCGCATCCAACTACTCCATATCGCATCTCGGTCTCTCCTGCGGTGATCCCGCGTTATCCCTTCATTGCCCCTGCCGTCAGACCGGCAACGATGTACTTCTGCAAGAACGCGAAGAACAGCACCGTCGGTATGGTCACCATAGTCGCTGAGGCAAGCAGACCGCCCCAACTGGTAAGCTCCCCGGAGATCATGCTCTGGATTGCAATGGGCAACGTCTTCCGGCTGTCGCTATTGATGAACACCGAAGCGTACATAAACTCGTTCCAGGCGTTCACAAACGCAAAGATCGCGGTGGTCGCCAGACCGGGGAGCGCCAGCGGCAAAATCACACGGGTGAACACTTGCAGGCGGCCGGCGCCGTCAATCATCGCTGATTCATCAAGCTCCTTGGGTACGGTTGCGAAGTAGGATCGTAGCAACCACAGCGCGAACGGCAAATTGAACGTTGAGTACGCCAAGATGAGTCCCGTCCGAGTATCGATCAGCCCGATTAGGTTGATGATATAGTACAGCGGAATGATCAACAGGATCCGTGGGAACATGTACGTGAACAGGACAATCCTCGCCAGGAACCGCGTTGCAGGCGTGCTATGACGGGTCAAACCGTAGCCTCCGAGTGCAGCGATGATCACGCTCACGCCCGTAGTCAGGACGGCAACAACAACGCTATTCACAAAGTAGGTTGGGAACGCCGTGTAGTTCCAGATCTGCTTGAAGTGACGCAGCGAGAACGAATCCGGGATGAGCCGCGGCGGATAGGCAAAGAGGTCTCCCGGCGGTTTGATGGATGAGGCAAACAGCCAGTACAGCGGGAACACTGCCCAGATCACCAGCAGTCCTAGGACGATGTACGCAAAAGCACTCGACACAAGCTTGGTGCCGCCCACCGGTGCTCGATGTGATCTCATTGAGCCCCCCGCTCCAGGCGCATTGACCTGATGTAGAAGATGCTCAGAATCAAGAGGATGACGAGCATCAGCACGCTGATTGCCGCCCCAAGCCCAATGTCGCGGGAGAACCAACTCACCTTGTACGCGAAGATAGGCACGGTCTGGGTCCCGATTCCCGGGCCGCCGCCGGTCAGGAGATACACACGGGCAAAGTCGTTGAATGTCCAGATGGTGCGCAAAACCACCATGATGCCCACGATTCCGGCAATACTGGGCAGGATCAAGTAGCGAAAGAGGTGGCGGCGGTTG
>CAYTGY010000449.1:0-2848 GCA_964437265.1 uncultured Spirochaetaceae bacterium
GGATGCCATTGTGATTGATCCCGGATACGGTGGCAGAGACGGCGGAGCGACGCGTGAGTTGGAGATAGACGGTGAGTTGGTCGTTGCGCGCGAGAAGGATATCGTGCTCGACATTGGTCTCCGCGTCGCTGCGCGACTGCGTCGGATCCTGACCGACGCGCGCATCACCATGACCCGGACAGACGATAGCTTTCCGGAGCTTGGCGATCGGACCGACTTCGCCCACGCCCAACGTGAGGATCCGCTGGACAACGTCCTATTTGTCTCAATACACGCAAACGCTTCAGTTGCGACGTGGACGGAAGCGCGCGGTGTGGAGATCTTCTATCTGCAGCCGGAGGAACGGCGGGATGTTTTGGAGGAGAGCGTCCGCGAGGATCTGGATCCCCAGGTTGCGTACATTCTCAACGACCTGAAAGAAGACGAGTATACGTGGGAGAGCAAGCGGATGGCCTCCTTCATTCTTGACGCCGTCTCCGCGGAGCTCCCCGACACCCCGATTGACCGTGGCATTCAGGAGGCCTCGTACTACGTGAACCGGGTAGCGCGGATGCCCTCTATTCTCATTGAGACCGGCTTCGTCAACAACCGAGACGAGGTACGGCAGCTCTTGGACCCGGACTACCGCGGGAGGTTGGCCAACGCCATTGCCGCCGGAATCGCAGCGTACGTGGCGGACTTCGAGCAGGTCCGGTAGCGCCGCTCGCGTTGACAAAACGCGCCCAGAAACGACATTATGAGTACAGCCCTCGCGTAGTTCCCATGGAAAGGAGTTCCCAATGGACAAGATGAAACTCAAGCCGGGTGTGATTACCGGCTCGCAACTACAAGATCTGTTCGAGTACTGCAAACAGGTGCAGTGCGCCCTTCCGGCGGTCAACGTCGTCGGCAGCAACTCGATCAACGCAGCGCTTCAGTCCGCCAAAGAAGCTTCAGCACCGGTCATCATCCAGTTCTCTCACGGTGGCGGTCAGTTCAATGCCGGAAAGTTCTTGGACAACGGCGGACAGCGTGCCTCCATCATCGGCTCAATCGCCGGCGCGCATCATATTCGCCTTCTTGCCGAATACTACGGAGTCCCGGTGATTCTGCACACCGACCATTGCGCGCGCAAGATAATAGACTGGGTAGACGGGCTGATCTCCGCAGGCGAGCAGTTCTTCACGGATCACGGAGAGCCGCTCTTCAGCTCTCACATGCTGGATCTCAGCGAAGAGTCGCTGGAAGAGAATCTGGCGACCAGCAAACAGTACCTAGAGCGGATGGCCAAGATCAACATGACGCTTGAGATTGAGCTGGGCGTCACCGGTGGTGAAGAGGACGGCGTGGACAACGCGGATATCGACTCATCCCGCCTGTACACCCAGCCAAGTGAGGTCTTGCAGGCCTACGATACACTCAACGGCGTGGGCAACTTCACGGTTGCCGCCAGCTTTGGCAATACACACGGCGTCTACAAGCCGGGCAACGTCAAGCTTCGCCCCGTCATCCTCAAGAACTCCCAGGACAAGATCCATGAAGACCGTGGCACCGCCACGGAAAAGCCGCTGAATCTGGTATTTCATGGCGGCTCGGGTTCCACGGAGGAGGAGATCGCAGAGGCGGTGTCCTATGGTGTCGTCAAGATGAACATCGACACGGATACCCAATGGGCGTTCACCAAACCCATCAAGGAGTACATGGATCAGAACGACGCCTACCTGCATAGCCAGATTGGGAATCCGGAGGGTCCGGATAAGCCCAACAAGAAGAAGATTGATCCCCGAGCTTGGCTTCACATGGGAGAGAAGGGATTCGTAGAGCGGATGCTCGTCGCTTACGGAAACCTGGGCTCCAAAGACAAGTTCGTCCTCTCCGAGTAGGAGAACACCATAACCGGGCAGCGGCGTTCGGTCTCCAGCGCCGCTGCCGCCCGTGCTGCATCCCCTCCGTCCGCGAACACGCCAAAGAACGCGCCACCGCCTCCGCCGCCGCTCAGCTTGGCGCCTGCCGCCCCGTTCCGCTCCAGAATCTCCAGGGCATCATCCAGTTCCGGTGTGCTGATCCCCAGCCCCCGCAGCAGTTCCTGCGCGCCTCTTGCATAGCCGCCAAGCTTGCCAACCGGCAACGCCGGGCCCCGGTGCTCAATGTCTGTGACCACGTCCGCGGAGAGGGCTCCCAGGCGGTCCATTGCAGTCTGTGTTGAGCGATCGCCTTCGGCAATTCGTTCTCTGATCCCGCCTACCAGCTCCGCCGTTCCCAGGGTTCGCGGGAGCCATCCGACTACCAGATGGCAGACGGGAAGTGACACTGCCGTTGCCCTGGGAAGATGTGGAGGCGCCGGTCTGAACGCCTGGGCGCCGCCCAGCACCGATAGGCCGGTGTCTATTCCGGATGGCGTTCCATGGAACACCGTCTCCAGCCGGTTCGCCAGGCTCCAGAGCGCCTGCGCGTGCTTCTCCGGTCCTGCTTTCCTCAGTGCGCGAGCAGCTATGGCGTGCAGCAGCGCAACAGAGAACGCCGCGCTGGACCCAAAGCCGCGGCTCATGGGCAGTGTTGAGGTGATTGTGAGTCGCTGCGGTTCCACGTGGTGGCCCACGGCCTCCGGTAGTGCCATGATTGCCGCATCAATGAGCCGACCCTCCCGCGCGGGCAACGGTGGGCGCTCCCACCCAATTGCGGGAGCCGTTTCCACGGTGATCTCAAGCGGAAGCGCGACACCCATTGCCGGGTAGCCGTAGACTGCCGCGTGTTCGCCAAAGAGTAGGAGCTTGCCGGCGCCGCGACCTATTCCCATCTGACGCCCTCCGTGCTCACCGGCGTGCAGGTAGGTCAGGGCGTTGACCCGGTCGAGCTGGGCCAGGGTGTG
>CAYTGY010000450.1:0-2844 GCA_964437265.1 uncultured Spirochaetaceae bacterium
GGTATTCGTCGCCTTGTAGTCGGTCAGCGCCGAGTCCCATAGGCAGAACCCCTCGTGGTGCTTGGTGGTAATCACGAAGTACTTCATTCCCGCGTGCCGTGCCGCCTGCGCCCACAGCTGTGGATCGTAGAGATCGGGATCAAAATGCCTGAAGTACGCCTCGTAGGTCTCGTCGTCAATGAGCTCGCGCATCTTCACCCACTCGTGCCGCGCGGGCAACGCGTAGAGTCCCCAGTGAATGAACATGCCAAAGCGGTCGTGGACAAACCAGGAGCTGTCTCCGTTTGTTGGCTGAACGTCGTACATAGCGCCTCCAATTCCCGTTACTGTAGGCCGGTGGGGGATGCACCGCAATGGGACCGGCACAGCGCCTATTGCACTTTTCACAGGTGAGCGGTACGCTTGGCCCGCTATGGGAGACCGCGCGCCCGCGGGCGATGTGCTTGAGACACTCTCACTCTCCATCCTTGCTGCCGGCTCCACGGTGGTGAGCGCGGAATGGAACTACCGGGGCGTGAACCGGGATCCGTACGCGCGTCTGTACCATGTGACCTCCGGCCGGGGGGCTATCCGGCTTGACGGCTCGGACGTCTCGCTTCTGCCCGGCTCTACGTACCTGATCCCGGCACAGTGCCCGTTCGTATTCGGCGCTTCGCGTGGAATGGGGCATCACTGGATCCACTTCACTGCCCAGGTGGGTACCGGCGTTTCGCTCTTCGAACTGGCCTTACTCCCGGTCTCCGCACCCGGCGGCGAAGACGAGCGGCAGCTCTTCCAGGCGATTACCCGGTCCTTCTCCGCGGAGTCTGTCCACGGGATAGATCGTCTCTCCCGTACCAATCGGCTCGGGCTGCTCCTTGAGCCGTTCCTGACCCTGGCCCGGTGGAATGATGCGTGGACCGCGGTTGACCGTTTTGCCCCTGCGCTGCAGCACATTCACCAGAATCTGGGGCGCCCACTGCGCATAGCGGAGTTGGCGGAGACGGTGCACCTGCACCCCACATACTTTGCAAACCGCTTCGCGCAGCTCTTCGGGATCGCTCCTGCCGCCTACATCCGGCAGCGCCGCGTGGAAGCCGCCCAGATCATGCTCCTTCATACGGACAAGCCGGTGAAGGAGATTGGCGCCCTTGCCGGATTCTCAGACACCCCGTACTTCTGCCGGGCGTTCCGGGCGGTTACCGGCTGGACGCCGGGCGCCTACCGGGAACGGGGTGCGGTGTAGGTCCGGCCGGCCCGTTCTTGAGGACGTCACCATAGTTCCGTACCTTAGAAGAAGTGATGCGGATTCTTCTTGCGGAGCAGACGCCACTTCTCGCCGGGTTGCTCGAGACCACGATTGGCCACCGGCCGGGAGCGGATGTCACTGCAACCGTTTCAAACGCAGACGATCTCCTCTTCACGCTCGCGGAAGGGCAATTCGATCTCTTGCTGATGGATGCCGAGCTTCCCGGGCGGAGCGTGTTGGATCTAATGCGTGAGCTTACCACGCGCTATCCGCGGCTTGCCGTGCTTGTCCTAGCTTTCCGGGAGCACGAGCAGGTTGCGTTGCGCGCCATGCGGGCCGGCGCCGCCGGGGTTGTCACCAGCTCCTGCACCGCCGCGGAGCTCGTGGAAACGCTGGAGCGCGTGGGCAGGGGGGAGCGGTACATCTCTCCGCATGCGGCTGGTCGGATTGCGGCGCAGGCAGTTGGCGGTGGCGAGGAGTCACCGCTCGAGCGGCTCTCAGACCGCGAGTTCGACGTGTTCGAACTGCTTGCTCAAGGCCGGAGCGTGGTTCAGGTTGCCGGCGCGTTGCGAATCAGCGAGAGCACGGTGAACACGCATCGGTCCAGGCTGCTCAACAAGACGGGGTTCCGCTCGAACGCGGAGATCATCCGGTACGCGGTGAGACACAATTTGGTCGACTGATAGCCGGAGCCGAAGAAAAAGGCGCCCGACCGATCGAAAATCGGCCGGACGCCACAAGGGGAACACGTCGGCGTTCCAGGCGGGAGGTATCGGTATGCCTAGAACGTCTCGAATGCTTCGTCGTCGGCGTCGTGGTCCGGCTCGCCGGCAAGCGCGAGCGTGATGCCCGTCTGCTTCTGCGGGTCGGGCTCCTCGCCGCCGGACGGCGCGTGGGACGCAGCTGAGCCGCCGCCGTTCCCGCCAAACGCCTGGCGAGTCCCGTTGCCCTTTCCGCCGTTGCCATTGCTGCCGCTGTGCGGGAGGAGGCGTGTGCCGGCGTCGACCTTGAAGAAGCTCACCGAATCCTGCAGTTGAACTGCCTGCGAGGAGAGCTCCTCCGCCATGCTTGACATCTCTTCAGCCTGTGAGGCGTTCTGCTGCACCACCTGGTCCAGCTGGGCGATTGCCTTGTTGATCTGCTCGCTGCCCTTGCGCTGCTCGCTGCTTGATGCGTTGATCTCCTGTACCAGTTCAGCGGTACGCCGGATGTCCGGTACCAGCGCATCCAGCCATTCGCCGGCTTCCTTCGCCACGGAAACACTGGAGGAGGAGAGATCGCTAATCTCTGCCGCCGCCTGCTGGCTCCGTTCGGCGAGTCGGCGGACTTCAGCGGCCACTACGGCGAATCCCTTTCCATGCTCGCCGGCGCGCGCGGCCTCAATGGCCGCATTGAGGGCCAGGAGGTTGGTATTGCCGGCGATCTCCTCGATGATCGAGATCTTGGCCGCAATGGTGGTCATCGCCTCTACGGTCTCCTTTACCGCGCGACCGCTCTTCTCTGCGTCCGCTGCCGCCTTCTGCGCAACCTGGTCGGTCTGTTGTGCGTTGTCTGAGTTGTGCTCAATGTTGCTGTCCATCTCTTCCATGGAAGAGGAGACCTCTTCGGTGTTTGCC
>CAYTGY010000451.1:0-2842 GCA_964437265.1 uncultured Spirochaetaceae bacterium
CCGCGGTTCATCCGCTTGAGCACCGCATCGTCTCCGGACTGCAGCGGTAGGTGGAACTGCTTGGCGAGGACCGGATGGCGCGCGATGGTGTCAATGACCTCCGGGGTCATATCTCGGGGATGGGGCGAGGTGAAGTACAACCAGAACGGTGGTTCTTCGGATGCCGACTCATCGATATGCCCGATCTCCTCAAGGAGCTCGGCGAAACTGATATCACCGTCGCGTCCGTACGAGTTGACGTTCTGGCCAAGGAGCGTGATCGAACGGAATCCGCGGCGAGCAAGCGTCCGAACCTCTTCAAGGATATCTGTGCTCGGCCGGGAGACCTCGCGGCCTCGCGTGTGCGGGACCGCGCAGAAGGTGCAGAACTTGTTGCAGCCGTTTTGGATCGGTACGAACGCCTCAAAGCGGCTCGTGTATGTCGGAGCGATCGTCCAGTGCTCGCCCCCGCCGGGCGACTGATCAATGGAGCGAGCCGCTGTTGCCGCCAATGATCCCGGAGTGACCAAACCATGAGTGGCTAACATCTCGGGTAGATCCGGAAGCTCGTTGATTGTAAACAGTAGGTCAAATCTATCTACGAGTTTCTCGCGGTCTGCCGGCAGGACACAGCCGGATGCAAAGGTGACTATTGGTCGCTCGCGTTTCCACTGGTTCCACCGATGAACACGGGCATACACCTTATCTATGGCCTTCTGCCGGACCGAACACGCCACAAGACCCAACACATCTGCTTCTGCCTCGGTCTCTGCAGCCTGGAAACCAAGCCGCTCGAGTACCGTGCGGATACGCTCTGTGTCGGAGAGGTTCATCTGGCAGCCAAACGGAACAACGCAGTATTTCATGGTCTCTGTTGAACGTCCTTAGAAGTAGATCTCAGCGAAGATATTTCGTGCCGGTACTCCGGAGCAGGATAGAACCCCGTACACCTCGTAGATCATATCCGAATTGCCGCAGAGGTAGCAGTCAGTCGTCGCTGCTACCGGATGCGCACGGAGGTAGTCCGTAACGCGCCCCGGGAACTTGCCGGCAGTCGACCGGGTAACGCAGCCGATAATGCGCTCCGGCGGGAATCGGTCGTGAAAATACCGCTCGTGATTATGCCGGACGCCGTGGAGGAGCTGGTATTCCGCTGCCCGATGGGCGCGCGCCAGGCTGTGAAACGGGCTGATCCCGGTTCCCGTGGCGACGAACAGCGCCGGTTCTCCATTCCGAGGCGGTAGCGAGGCACCAAAATCGCCGAATGGTCCGTCGACCGCGACGTGTTCTCCAATTGAGAGCCGCCGCAGGGCGGGGGAGACCCTCCCGGATGCGATCTCCTTCACGAGGATCTCCAAGAATGGGTCGGCCGGAGCGGAGAAGATCGAGTACTCGCGCATATCTCGGCGATCGGGCAACCCAATCATCAGATATTGCCCCGGCTCAAACGCCACACTCGCGCGCTCGAAACGGAGTAGGTACGTGTCTTCCGTTATGTCGGTGCGATCGATGACCTGCGGGTAACGAACGCGACTAAAACTATCTATCATTACAAAATCACTACAGAAATGCTATCGTAATCGGAGAGTACCGGCAAGGGGCCATTCCAAGTCCTTTGCGATCGGCCGGTCTATCGCTACTATGATGACAGGAGTACTGATAGCTATGTCGACCGTCAACCCAAAGCCACCATGGCTCAAGATACAGCTCAACACCAACAACAACTTCCGCTACTTGAAAGGACTCACGAGGAAGCACCGCCTGAACACCGTGTGTGAGGAGGCCCGATGCCCCAACATACACGAATGCTGGGGCGAGCACCGTACCGCAACCTTCATGATCCTTGGGGACACATGTACGCGTCGCTGCCGGTTCTGTGCCGTCAAGACCGGTCTACCGACGGAGCTCGACCGGGACGAGCCACGACGAGTTGCGGAAAGCGTTGCGGAGATGGGCCTGCGTCACGTGGTGATCACTATGGTGAACCGCGACGAGCTCACCGATGGGGGCGCGTCGATGCTGGCTGAGACCGTCGAGCGCATCCACCAGCTCCATGCGGATACCTCAGTAGAGGTACTCTCCTCCGACCTGATGGGGAAACAGGAAAGCATCCAGCTTGTCTGTGATAGCCATCCGGAGATCATGAGTCACAACGTGGAGACGGTTCTCCGTTTGACGCGGCAGGTTCGTTCCCGGTCGACCTATGAGCGATCACTCGAGTTTCTCCGAATAGCGAAGGAGCTGGACCCGGCTTCCATTACCAAATCCAGCATCATGTTGGGCCTGGGTGAGACTCGGGACGAGTTGCTGGAGACGATGGACGACCTGCTGGCTGTAGGCGTTTCAATCCTCAACCTTGGGCAGTACCTGCAGCCCACACGGGTGCAGCTCCCCGTGCAGAAGTACTGGACTCCGGAGGAGTTCTCCGAGCTTCGCGACCGAGCCCTTGAGAAAGGCTTCGCGTTCTGTCAGTCCGGTCCGCTCGTCCGCTCCTCGTACCATGCGGGAGAGCAGTACGAGGCTCATCGCCGGCGCATCCATCCCCTGTACGTGGGTGATTCCAACGGTGGCCGGTAGCATCGCCCGTGCGGCGGCAGTTTTCGTGTTGACGGTTCTTGCCACGGGCTGCTACCTCGCAGAACAAGGAGCCCAGCTCCTCCGGTACCAAGCTCAGGCCGAACCGATCGATATGGTGCTCGATCGGCGTTTGCAGACGACGGCCTCTGAAGGGGACGGAGCTGCCTCTCGTGCCTCTCGCAGGGAGATGATCGAGTTTCTGACGCTGGTGCAGGACATCCGCACCTACGCTCGGGACGCCCTTGGACTATCTCTGGGAGACAGCTACTCCAGCGTGGTAGTGACC